>CANJQZ010000005.1 GCA_947476515.1 Flavobacteriales bacterium | reverse complement strand
CGCTCTTCTTCGCTGGACTTGTTGATTTGCGTATTATTTGAAGTAGGTTCCTCAGTCACCGGATGCGCAGCCAATTGCTCTTCTTCATTGGACTTATTGGTTTGGGTGTTATTTGAAGTTGGTTCCTCAGTCAACGGATTCGCAGCCAAACGCTCTTCTTCATTGGACTTATTGGTTTGGGTGTTATTTGAAGTTGGTTCCTCAGTCAACGGATTCGCAGCTAAACGCTCTTCTTCATTATTTTTATTGGTTTGAGTATTATTTGGAGTTTGTTCTTCTGTTACTAGATTGGTTTGGGTATTGCTTGGATTTGGAGTTTGATTCATTGCCAAGGGAACAGAATCAAGTTCCCTTAAAGAAATTTGAATATTACTTTTATTATTTTCAAGTAATTGCAATTGTTCTTGAATTTCCTCTATTGATCCTGCGTTATTTTCCATTTCTGCCTTGCGAAGACGATCCTTTAATAATATTTCCTCTTTCCCTTTTAATATCAATAATTGATTGTATTTGTTCTGACTTGCAACAAGTGTTTGAAGAGAATCTTCTTGATATTGAAGGGCTATTAATGGATCTAAAACCAATTGATGTTTGGCAATCGTTTCTTTGATTTTTATTTGATTTTCATGAGTTTCAAGTAAACTTTCAAAATTTACTTTTGAATATTTATTTGCGGTAAGAACAAGCGCATCATTTTGGACTTTAATTTTCTCTAAATTAAAAGAGATTTCATTTTGAATTTTTAATACTTTAACTTTTTGTTCTATTAAAAACAAAGCATCATTATTTAAACCAATCGATTCCTTAATAGTTTTTTGTTCATTTTTCAGTCCTTCAATTTTTACATTCAATTCCAGTAATTCTTTCTTGGAAATCGTTTTACTTAATTTGGAATCAAGAATTATTTGTTCCTCTATGTTTTGCTCTCTTTGAATTTCTTCAGAAATCATTTTGGTTAATTCCTTTATTGAGTCTGTATATTCTTCACTTAAGGATAGATAATCAATTGTGTCTTTGGGATTCACAAGTGTAATTAACTCCTTTATTTTTTGTTGATTCAAATTTAAAAAGGTGTTTAAACTGTCCTTATTTTCTTTAAATCTAAGTTCCTTCAATTGATCACCAAGCCTAGCTGAATTTTCTATAGATTTTACGGCTGAAATCTTTTTTATTTGACTGCTATAATTTGATTCAAGCTCCTCAACTGCAATTATGAATTGTTGTTTTTTAAGTAATTCATTTTGCAAGTCCAATAATTCCTTTTCTGCGATCCTGACTAATTTATCAGATTTCACAGTATTAACTTCCTCTACTTTTAATTCGATTTGATTTTGTAATACTTTTAGATCTTGATAAGATTCTTGCTTCAGCGTTGCTAATTTCAAAATAGTATTATGAATTTCTTCAGGCAATAACTCTACCTCTATTAGAGCGTCTTGCAATAGATCTAGCGCTAGCGTTTCGTCAGTTTCAGAAATTCCCATCGAAGATAAAATATTTTGAGTATTATTTTCAGATGGTTTGATTTCTCTAATAGTTTTTAACGAAGGATTTATATTAAATGATGCCATTGCTGTGAGTACATTTAGTTGATCCTCTTCGCTAGCGTCGTAGGGTTTAAATATATTCTTAAATAACACCTCCTCATCCGCTGAGACAATTTGATAATAGAGCTCTTGTTTTAATATTTGTTTTGATCTGATAAATGGAACTTTAGCAACATTTTCAAATTGTTTATTAGAACCCTCTACAGAAACTATAAATTTAAATTCACCTCCTCCAGGCAATAGTAAATTATATTCTCCTTGTTCGTTTGTAGCATATGGCCCATAAGTAATATTTGACTCTTGATCGATGACCGAAATTTGAGCTGTAAAATTCTTTGGATTCACGGCATCAATAAAAACCCCCTTGATCAATTGAATAGTTGATGAAGAATAAGTATTTGATACCGAATAAACAATCAATTGATTTTTGGAAGAATTTCTATTAGATGCAAAAAACGCTTGATTTAGAGTGTCATCAGGAACAAACAAATAATCATCTGAAGTAGATGAAAAGGGAAAATCAAGATTTTTACAGTTATTGGAATTATTTTCTATAGGATCAAAATCAATTTTGAATACATCAACCCCCCCCATTGAATTATGACCATCCGAAGCGAAATAGAGGCGAGCATTTTTCTCATCATAAAAAGGGAAATCTTCATTTGCTTCTGTATTTAGCGCTCCTAGTATTTTTATCGGGGAAGACCATGAATCAGCATTTATTTTTTTACAGTAATAAATATCCTTTTGATTTTCAGATCCATAACTTGAGAATATTTTATATTGTTCACCTCTTGCAAAATAATACAAAGGAACATGATTGTTTTTTTTATCATTTTTTGACTGAAAAGCTATATCAGTAAAGAATCTTCCTTTTCTATTTTCAAAAACATATTCCAAGTAAAAATTTTGAAGACTCGATTTTTTCATGGACAATAAGCGCAGGGAAACAGGATTTTCTAACAATACGATTCCTTGTTTACAGCGTTCTATTTCCTCAACTGCATCAAATTCTCTATTTTTTTCAGGTGAATTTTTAAGATATAATTGATAGTAAGAGATTGCTTTTTGAAATTTGTATTCAAAATGATTTAGTTTTCCTAAATAATAATATACACTAGTTGGTGCTTGTGGACTTTGAGCGGCAAACTCAAAATATTTTTTTGCTGTATTTCTTTCCTCAGAGTAATAAACACATATAGCGTATTTAAAATTAAAATCAATTGATTTTGGATCTTGAGCTAATAATTGCCTATAGTCCACTTGAGCAGCAGAATAATTTAAAGCTTTTAGATTTGACTCAGCTTTTTTTTGAAGTTGTGATAGATTTTGGGCAAATAACGAATTAGTGTCTGCAATAAAACAGAACATATAGAGTATGAAAATTACAAAGCTGCCGAATTTATTTCTCACCTACTAAAAACCAATACCTATTATTACGCCTTTCTCTTCAAAAGGTTTATTCGATTTTCTTCACCTTTAAGAAGCCGTTTTATATTCTTTCGGTGGGCGATAATTATTGAAAAGCCAAGGATAATGGTAAATACTATCATTATTCTAGCATCCTCTTTTACAACAAAAAAGCTGATAAAGGGATAAAAGAAAGAGGCAGCAATCGCACCCAAAGAAACATAACGAGATGACACAAAAATCACTAAAAAAATCAACAAGCTTAATGATGCAGCAATTGGATTCAATCCCAGTGTAATTCCTAAAGCTGTTGCTACTCCTTTCCCACCTCTAAATTCAGCAAATATCGGGAAAATATGACCTAGTGTACAAGCTATTGAAGCACATAACTGTAAGATTAATTCCTCATCTTTATAACCAAGAAAACATGATTGAAACCATATTGGTATCGAAACAGCCAATGTACCTTTTAAAACATCAATTGTCAAGACAGCCCAACCACATTTTTTACCTAATACGCGAAAGGTATTGGTAGCACCTGCATTTTTTGAACCATGTTCACGAACATCAATTCCACTTGTCCATTTACCTATCCAAACAGCAGAGGGAATTGATCCAATTATGTATCCAAATAGGCAAACTCCAAGTAATAACATCATTTTGATCTTAAATAATCATTGAATTTAACAATAATTAATTTAAGTGAAGTCTCATCTGCTAAATCAAATTTAAAATTCTTCGATTTTTTCTTTTCAGGTTTGATTTCAGAAATCGATGTATTGAAAGCGTCATCCTTAGCATAGAGGAGCATTTCACCATCCTTTTTGTCCATTTTATAATTAATTAAATAATCTTTATTATTCGCATTAGTCCATTTCATCATTAATCCTTGGTTGGAAGCATCAGCATTAGTTTGGTGAAGAATGATATTCATATCTATTTCTTTCAATACAGGTTTGTCTTCTAAAGCAATAATTGCAATTTTATTTTTGGCAATTTGTTCCTCTCCATCGTCGTTAAAGGAAGTTTTTTTAGTTACAAATCCTCTTGCTAATCCCGTTTCATTGGACTTAGTTTTAATTCTAAAAAATTCAAAATGCAATCCTGTAATGAGCATTGTTCCTGTCAAATTAAGAGGCATTTTACGAAGTTTGTCTTCTTCATAATCTTTGTAAAAATCATTTTCTTCTTCTTGACTCAACCAATATTTAGTCACCTCTTTAAAATTATAATTTTTTGAATTCATATCAGCATCTTTCTGGTTTTCAACTTCTTTAAGCGAAGCAGCTAAACCTTCCATAATATTTTTTTGAAGAGGAAAGACATATTTACTCGTCAAGTTCATCCCTATTTTTTGAGCAACTGGGTCATAATTTATATCACCAAAAGATTCCACCCTAACTTCCCCTAAATCAATACCCATAGAAATTTTACCAATACCCGTAAGGGAACAAGAATTGGTGTAGAATGTTAAAATATTTTGATTTTTAACCATACCGTTCAACATTTCCTTTGGTGCTATTTGGAAGGCCTCGCTTTTAGGATTATATTGAACATAACCTGATGATTGAAAAATTACAGCATCATTTTTACCCTCGATTTTTGATAAAAAGGCAGGATAAACCAAAACACTATCCATTTTCTCATCATCTTTCCATAAAAACCCAACAGCTAATCTATTTCCTTTATCATTCAAAGGTTGTTCACTTATTGGAATTTGAATATTAAAAGCGTTAACAGTATCCTTAAAAGCCAACCATGAGCGATCAAAAGAACGACATTGGTGATTAATTCTTGTTGAACCATCACAAAATACACCCGGATTATTCGCTAAAACTTTGATTTTGCCATAATAATCAAATTCTGGACTTAACTTGAATTGCATCTTTTGTTCTATATCACCTTCAGCAATGGTAGAAAGGCCTTCGTATTTAATACTATTCATAGAAAGCGTAGTAAGCGTGCTGTCTCGATCATAATACGGATAACGACAAATACCTTCATATTTTTTTCGAGAACTGATAAGAACATCTGCTTCAGTAAAACGATGATATTTTGTAATATAATTGGCAACTATTATCGCATTTTTCAGCGGTTCCATATAGGCTTGTTTTCGAATGGTAATTTTCATGCTATCAGGATAAATTTTCGCATCCCCTACTTGAACATACTCAACTTTATTACAAAAAATTGTTTGTGTCTTCAGATCATATTTTGCACTTAAAGATCGATATCTAAGGGAATCTTGCCGATCATCCATTGAGAAAAAATTAGGGTCGTTTAAATCTGCACCAGCCTCAAAAGTTGTCGTTTTTGCTTGATTTTTTTCAAAATCAACACTTTCTCCATCCATATACCAGAAAAATTTATCCATTGTACAGTAGTAAACATTTGCTGGAAACTTTATGCGTTTAGAACCAAAAGAATTAAATTCACCTTTGCGGTCCTTAAAGGACACAAAAGATTTAACCCCATCTGTTTCAATTGCAAGAGGAGCATCACCCTCGGTTATATACTTATTTTTTAATGCAAACGAAGCAGTATCGGATAAAATATCAAAATAAGTAAAATCATATTTTCTAGAATTCATAACAGCCTCATTAAATAAAATTTGACCCATACCATTCATTCCTGATTTAGAAAGCATAACAGTCCCATTCAATTGGCATTGATTTTCAAACATTTGAAGATTAACATTTTTGTAAGCACTAGCTTTTAAAACTTGTTTTTTAGGAACGAAACTAATAAATGCGGCTTCAGAAAAAACTTGAGGAACTGAAATTCCATTCTCACTTCCCTTATTTGTAAATTGTGCAATACCAATGGTAGAATCGGGTAAAAATGTTAATTTTTTTGAAATTGCAGCAGCACTCATAAAATTAATAGTTCCAGCTCCTTGCAACCCATTATTAGACAACAGTATTTTATTTTCATATCTTGATGCATCGCCATAAAACGGAAGTCCACCAGGGGGAGCTGTAGTAGAAAAACCAAAGGAATAATCATTCATTATTTTTAAAGATTCTTTAATTGGAGGGAAAATTCCTCCTGAGATCAATTCACCTTTAAAATTTAAAGCTAATTCACTAAAATTATCGAGACTGTCTAATTCAAATGGATCGAGACGATAATAGAAGCGACTAGAATCATAGGCACCTTTAACTATTTCTGGAGCATTATAAAGGATTTTGGCATTTCCTGGAATTAATAGTTTTGGATAAGTAGTATTTAAATTTCCTTTCCCAGAGCGTGAGCTTGGCAGATCGATTAACAATTCTCCTCTTAAATAACTAAATGAACTTAACATTTCAATAGGATTTTCGCCATCTTCCTTTTTCAATGGTCTAACATTCAAGACTGCATAATCAAGAGAATTCAATTGGAACTTAAAGTCTTCATAACGAAAATAAGCCTCATTAACGAGTGCATTAAATTTACCCGAGGAAAGCCATCCTTTAAATTGCATATCTCTATTTCCTTTAACAATCAACTGTCCTGAATCGGGAACTATAGCAGTTTTTTGTAAATTAGAAATTGAAATAAAATCAGTGCCCGAAACAAACATTTGTTGTTTTTCAATATCAATAAAGGCAAAATAAGGTTGGAATTTATATTTCGAATTTAAGAACTCATATTCTTTAGCGCGTTGATTTAAAATTGGGTTATTTTCGATTTGCTCTCTAGTTAATTGTGGATCTAATGTTCTGGGTCTTAAATCAGATTTAAAGGCAATATTATCATAATCACTTGTGCCAATTTTAGCTGCAGCAAAACGCACTAGCTTTTGAGTAACCGTGATCATTTTCTCCGTTGAATTATAAAGCAAAAATCCCTTACTTACTAAATCATACATTTGAGATTTATTGGTTTCTATTGTAGCCAACATAAGATTCGCTAATTCACCTTCTGAAATAATTAAAGATCCTGATTTTTCTACATAATTTGCAATAGAAGAAAGTGGATTGATTTTACTCATCCCTTTTAATTTATCAAACAATTGCTCATCAAAATAATTTAAAGATTCAATATTTATTATTTTTTGTTCTTGTGATGTGCCTACCTCAAAACTATAATAAGGCTGTGATGTATTCAATTTCCATTGTAAAACAGGAGCGTACACATTCAATTTCAAAAAATAATCTGTAAAAGGAAAGGCCAGTCCGCCAATTTTTTTGGAGGTTGCAGTCAGTAATTTATTAGACTCATCAAAATAGAACAAACATTCATCTACCACCAAAGAATCACCATTTTTATACTCCATCTTCAATCTCGCGTCTCTTGAAATAATTTGAGCTGGATCCATCAAAAATTTAAGTGATGAAATTTCAAATAATTTATTTTGATTGTAATTAAAAATTAATTTGGCTGGATTAGTAGGTTCACCTTTCCCAATGAATTTTGCTCCTTGAAGCGAGAACCCCCCGTCGTAATCTACATTTTCTCTTAGTGATTTAATTATAAGGCGCTTTTGAAACGAATTAAATTGAGGAGCACCCTCATCATCAGATTTGCCTGATGAAAAATTATCAACTAATTTACCTAAAATTGGAGTTGAAAAATAAGGTGTTGTCAAGGATACGGTATCAACCTTTAAGGTGGAAGTACTCAAGTCTACTTTATATTTTCTTAATTCCGCAAAAGTTTCTTCTTTATCAAAACCAACTTTTTCCCAAGTAACCGTTCCTTTATCGCCAATAAATCTATGTAAATCAAGGTAAAGAACACCATCTGTGTTTTTAACAATAATAGAATCTTGTTTCTTTCCACTTTCACTTAATAAATAACAATTTAAATTACCCGAAACGCAAACTAATTTAACTCCTTTTTCTTGATTCCACTCAAAACTTCCCGCTGTAAATGTCCAACGAAAATCATCAGAAGAGGCGATTCTTTTAAATTCAAAAAAATCAGCGGAGAACTCAATAAATTTTTGATAATCCTCGATTTCTTTATCACGATAAATTGAATTGATCTGATGCCATTCAGCATTAAAGGAACTGCTGAATTTATTTTGAACTTGAAATAAGCATGCTCTTACATAAAGGCAAGACAATAAATAATCTGCATGCGTTTTATAAATGGAATTGGCCCCATCAATCATTTTATTAAATTGAGCATCACTTAATAAGGTTGAATTAACCAATTTAGGAAGTTTTTCTTTAACGAATTCTGTCTCTGTAATAAAAACACGCTGAGCTTCTTTAATAAATTTATCACGATCCTTAGTGAAATTTTGAGCGAAAACTAATGAGATAAAAAAATAAAAAAATGACAAGCAAATTACTTTATTCATAGCGTCGATTTTATTAGGTGCATTAAAGCCCAAGTTTCTTTTTCTTCAATTGAAAATAATGTAAAACCAAGTTCTAGCGCAATTTCTTCCAATTCATTGACATCAGTCTTAAAGAATCCACTTAGAAGTAAATGACCATCCTTTGGCAACAATTGCGCATAACGAGGGAGCTGTGCTTTGAGTACATTTTTATTGATATTTGCTAAAATAAAATCATACTTTAATTCAGGTATTTCATCAACGCCACCTACAATTCCTTCAATGGCAGCACAATTATTTCTTGCAGCATTTAACATGGTGTTTTCAATAGACCAAGGCTCAATATCTATTGCAATTATTTTGTGCGCGCCTAATTGTTCAGATAATATGGCCAAAACACCAGTGCCCGTTCCCATATCTAAGACTAATTTATCCTTAAGTTCTAGATCAAACATTTTTTGACATACCAAAAAGGTTGTCTGGTGATGTCCTGTTCCAAAAGACATTTTAGGTTCTATTTCAATAACTCTATTTCTACGAGCTGAGGCATCATGAAAAGGAGCTACAATTGATAATTTATCTTGAATATAGACAGGAACAAAGTCAGCTTCCCATTTCGCATTCCAATTCTGTTGTGCAATTATCTCAAGATTCCATTTCATTTCTAATGCATCAATATTCGACCAATTATGAAGCAAATGGTTCAGCGCATCTTCTTCCAATAACTCAGATTGAATGTATGCTTTAACAGATTGTCCCTCTTCCATAAAACTTTCAAAACCAATTTCAGCTAAGCAAGCAACAATTATTTCATTCCAAGGCTCAAAGGGTACAGGATAAAATTGATATTCTATATAATTCATTTAAAAAGAATTTAATAAGGTATTCATACTTTCAAAATTCAGAGAAGCACCTCCTATTAATCCTCCATCAACATTATTTAATGCAAAAATCTCTTTTGCATTGTCAGTTGTGCAACTACCACCGTAAATAATCCGAACAGCATGTGCGATTTCATAACCATATTTATTAATAAGTGTTTCACGAATAAAATTGTGCATTCCTTCTATTTGATGATTATTAGCGACTTTACCTGTACCTATTGCCCAGATCGGTTCGTAAGCAATAATACATTTAGCAACATGCTGTCCAGAAAGATGTAAAACGCCTTCTTCAAGTTGACTTAAAACAAATTCTTTTTCTAATGCTTTTTCGCGTTTATCCAAGGATTCACCACAACAAAAAACAAGCCCTAACGAGTTGTTTAGAGCCGCATTAACCTTATTTTTTATCAGTGTATTGTTTTCTTGAAAAACAGATCTTCTTTCGCTATGACCGACAAGAACAAATCTAGCTCCAGTACTTTTTACTTGTTCAGCAGAAACAGCACCTGTGAAGGCTCCATTATTTTCAGAATGAATATCTTGAGCTCCAAAAGTTAAGTTAGATCGATTGATGCAGTCTGCCAAATAGATTTGACTTGGAAATATTACAAATTCAATTGAATCTTCATTAATTGAATTTGTCGATAATTCCTGAAGCAGGACTTCAAGCTCTGGTTGCAGGAGATTCATTTTCCAATTGGCGCCTATAAACTTTTTCTTCATAGTTAAAGATAGCGCTTTACTTTGAACTAAAATTCCTTGTTTAATATTTTTTTGAACGCTGTAGCGTTAAATTTCTGATCATCAATGCCCTGGTAAATTTTTTGTATAGATCCATTCCACAAATAAAAAACACCAGGAACCTCTCTATTGTTTCCAAGCTTGCTCCAGAAAGTCACAATATCCATTACATAATTTGGATACTCTGCTCCGGCGAACTTAAAGAAATCAGGGATTTCTTCAGGCGCCTCATCCATAAATACAATTTGAATCTCTGGGAAATCTTTATTTGCTTTTTTCATTTCTGTTAAAGTCTTTGCAGTTGCACGACAATGATCACAGCTTGGAGCGAAGAAACACAATATTTTCTTTCCTGAATCGATATTTGGAAAAATATTAGCAAAGCCAGACTTTGTTTTTTTGGGACCAAGATATACTGGAATAGAATCTTTTTTTATGACTTCTAAAGTTTGAGCTGCACTTGTATCAATAACCTTAGAAGCGACAACTTCATTTGGCATTTCATTTATTTGCTTTGATTGCGGAGTATTAGACTTTATTGGACCAACAAGAAAGATTAGGAGAATTGAAGCCAGTACTACATTAATTAAATGCATTAATTGAGGACGATCTTCACCTTCAAACTTTTTAAATAGCACCATTAATAGGGTAACAGAAACTAAATTTTTTATCAACGCTTGCACTGGTGTCATGGGTAAAAGCGCTCCAAAACATCCGCAATTTCCTTGATTACCCGAACTTAATATTGAAATAGATAAATGCACGATAAAAACCAAAAGCATTAAAATAGTTGCCGGAATTACAATTTTTTTAAGATAAAAAGGGAGTAAAAGTAAAACACCCAAGGACAATTCAACACCAATTAATATTCGGGAAAAATAAGCAGCATAAAATTGATCAAATCCAAGAGGAAGTAATTGTTTTGCTTCAAAGGTTGAAAGTGCAAAATAGGGGTTTGGATATAACTTAGCTATGGCTGAAAGTAAGAATAATGCTGAAACAGCAATTCTAATTGACCAAGGAAGATAGCGACTTAAGTTTTTCATATTATTTCGTTTGGTATAAATTTAAGTACTTGTCTTAGATTCAGAAAAACACTAACAATTATTTAACATCTAAATGAATCAGTGCGAAAATCGCGTAATTAAGCATGTCAAAATAATTTGCATCTATGCCTTCACTAACCAGTGTAGCTCCTTCATTATCCTCCATTTGTTTAACCCTTAATATTTTAGTAAGAATTAAATCTGTGAGAGAACTTACGCGCATATCTTTCCATGCCTCACCATAATCGTGATTTTTTTTCGCCATCAAAGCAAGCGTTTCTTGAACATATTTATCATAAAGTTCTGCTGCTTGATCAAGAGGTAAATCCATTTCTTTTAGCTCTATTTCATTGTATTGAATTAATGCCATGATGCAATAATTAACGATGGCAACAAATTCCCCTTCAATTGACTCCCCTACTTTATTTTCTCCTGTCACTTGTATTGTACGAATTCTCTGAGCCTTAATAAACAATTGATCTGTTAAAGAAGATGCTCTTAAAATCCGCCAAGAAGTTCCATAATCTTTTGTTTTCGCAATAAAAACTTCACGGCATTTGTTGCTTATATTTGTAGCTTGTAACAATGTATTACTCATATTATTTTTATGGCATTTTTCGGGGTTGAAATTAAACATTTTCGTTCACATAAATACTTACGCATTCGGAATAAGTTGTTCGACATTGCAGAACCAAAGATAATTGGCATTATAAATTGCACACCTGATTCATTTTTTAAGGATAGTAGAGCAATGACTTCTGAAGAGATTGAAATCACAGTAGAGAAAATGAAAAATGACGGTGTAGACATTATTGATATTGGCGCTTGTTCGACCAGACCTGGAGCAGAATTAATTTCAGAGGAGGAAGAATTAAGTAGATTAATTCCAGCTATTACCTTAATCAAAGAGAAATTCCCAACACTAATTATTTCTATCGATACCTTCAGATCTCAAGTTGCTGAGAAAGGATTAATAGCGGGTGCAGATATAATTAATGATGTTACTGCTGGGGATTTTGATCCGAAAATATGGAGTATTGCAGCAACATATAGAGCGCCATACATTTTAATGCATGCTCGTGGAAATGCTAAAACTATGCAAGAAATGACTAACTATGATCATGTAAGTCTTGATATTTTGCTCTATTTATCTGAAAAAATTAAAAAAATAAAAGAGGCAGGCATTAAGGATGTCATTATTGATTTAGGATTTGGATTTGCAAAAACTGAAATTCAAAACTATCAATTGATTGCAGATCTTCAATTATTTGATTTATTAGAATTCCCAATGCTTATAGGTATTTCGAGAAAATCAATGATTTACAATAGGTTAAATATCGATCCAGGTCAAGCTTTAAATGGTACAACAATTTTACATACCTACGCTTTAAGCAAAAGCGTAAATTTCTTGCGTGTACATGATGTGAAAGAAGCAGTTGAGATCAAGACTTTACTTAAACTTGATAGAAAATTAAAATAATTGAATCCTTTTTTTTAACTTCGCTAACTTAAACTGCATACCTATTCATATGAAAGTTTTTTCTTTAATTTTTGGAACACTTGTAAGTCTCTCTGCTTTTGCACAGCCTACTGCAAGTTTTACAGTCTCTGACAATGTGATTTGCGAGGGAGTTTGTATTGATATTGTAAACACATCTTCAAATGATGTTGTTGCTTCAACTTGGACCTTTGGCGGTGCAGTACCTTCATTTTTTCTTGGCGCTAATCCTGGGCCTGTTTGTTACGCTACAGCTGGTACTTTTACCATTACACTAACCGTAGCAGATGCTAATGGGGTGACAAGCGCTTCTAGTCAAATCGTTACCGTTGGAGCCATGCCATTCATTTCTGCAACAGCATTGGATAGTCTAGGTGGTACAGCAATCCCAGACACACTCATCAACATGTATGGTTCAGCTGTATTAGCAGCAACGGGATTTGTTCCTGGTGATTCTATAACTTGGTCACCTAGCAACAATATTTCATGTGTGAATGCTACATGCGATACAATAATTGCCACTCCATTTTTTAACTCCTATTACATCATCACCAATACTTCACCTGAAGGATGTGTTGCAAGTGACACAATATTTGTATCTGTTTCCTTTAGAGATTCTGTTGTTGTATCCATGCCAAATGCATTTTCACCCAATGGAGATGGAGAGAATGATTTGTTAAAAGTTCTTACTAATGTTGATGCAAATCACAATTACAACCGAGGTGATATGTATGGATTTGTTGAAGGAGGGGCTATTGTCGAAATGGACTTACAAATATTTAATCGTTACGGACAATTGGTATTTCACACTACAGATCCACATGAAGGTTGGGATGGAACATTTAAAGGTAAAGCTTTAAATCCAGCAACCTTTGTTTACAAAATTGATTATAGATTAATAAATGGTTTATCAGATTCCTTTACCGGAAATGTAACACTTTACAGATAAGACACATGAAAAAAGTTATACTTACCCTAATCATAGTTGTTTCCTCTAATATATTTTTAGCGCAACAAGGATACAATTCAAGTCTATGGAATCAAGCTCCAAGTCTATTGAATGCAGGCGCTGTTGCAACGGGCAGTGAAGATTATAGTTTCTTTACCAACTGTAGATTACAATATTTTATGGTAGACGGTTCGCCAATGCGAACTAACACTTTAAGCACGGAGTTTAAATTTTCAGATGGTGCCTACAGTAAAAATAATTTTGGTGTTGGATTAAATGTAATCAATGATCAATCAGGCGACAATAAGTTAATGACGACCGCTATAACAATTCCATTGAATTACACCATTCAATTGGATCAAAGAAATAGATTTTCTGTTGGCGTAGCACCAGGTTTATATATGCAAACTTATAATCCTTCTACACTTAATTGGGGTTCAGATTGGACTGGAAATGGATTTAATGGTAACTATGGCGATCCAATTTACATCAATTCTAATTTATCAAGAAGTTCTTATGGCTCATTTGATGTGAATTCCGGTATATTTTATCAGCACACAAAACGCAATAAGACAAGATTTTACGGTGGATTAGCTTTAAATCATATGACAAGACAAAAGATTGACTTCTCTTTTAATGCAGATAAAATGTACATGCAGATGGTCGTAAATGCTGGTGCTGATATTTCAACAAGAAGAAAAGACTTTAGAGTTCAACCACAAATGATGTATTTTAGAAATGGACCCAGTAATAATTTAGTTTTAGGTGTAAACTGTGAAACTATCCTATCATCAGGTTCTGAGATTACGACAATTAATAAATCAAACACCGTAAGTTACGGAGTATACTATCGCCTGAATGATGCAGTAATTGCTTCGTTTAGCTATAAAATAAAAAACTTTAAAATAGGAATCGCATTCGACGCTAATGTTTCCCGAATAAGTTCGGCTACTAGTGGCATTGGGGCTGTTGAAGTATTCTTCAAATCGATTCACATTTACGGAAAGAAAAAGACTAGATTAAAATAATCTAATTACTAAATTCATTCACTCCACCTGTATGAATGAATAGAACCTGTTTGTTTTTCATAATTTTAAGTTGTTGGATTAATCCATACATAGCTTTACCTGTATAAACAGGATCTAATTTTATTGCTGTTTGTCTTTGAAAGTCAGCCATAAAATTAATCAAACCATCATCTTTTTTGGCATAGCCACCAAAATGATATTCGTCAAATACGCGGATGCGTTGCTGATGCAATTTAAAGTCCTCACTCCTACCGCAGCGCTCTGAAAGCGACTTCATTTCTCCAATCGAATCAAAACCCTTAAGGGAAGGGTAAACCCAAATTTCAGTTGACATAGGACTTGAAAAAAGAATACCTAAACTAGTAGTACAAGTTCCTTGAGAAAGACAAATTACATCAAAATTATTGGAGGTTTCTAATAAGACTTCTTCACAACCTTTGATTCCATTTTCATTGGCACCTCCCTCTGGTATTACTAAATACTTTAGGTTATTTTCTACTATATAAGTCGAAGATTGTTTCTTTTCTAAATAGCTATTTCGAGAAATAAAACGCAACTCCATTCCAAGTTCAGAACACTTTTTTAAAAGAAGATTTGAATTTTTATTTAATTCATCACCGCGAACATAGGCTATAGCTTTAATTTTAAATTGTTGTGCCGCCGAGGCTACAGCAAGTAAATGATTAGAATACGCCCCCCCAAAAGTGATGCAACCGAAACAATTATGAGATTGAATTTCATCTACATTATACTTTAATTTGCGCCATTTATTTCCAGAAACAAAAGGATGAATCAAATCATCTCTTTTAATGAACAAATTATGAGCACCTTTGTTGATGTATTCAAGATGTATTTCTTGAACGATTGAATGAGATAAACTTATTAAAGACATTAAAATATATAATGGAAGATGAATACACCTCTTTTTCGCAAAGTAAAAGTAAACTTTCTAAGGAAGATTACTACTTAAACGAAGAAGGATTCATAATTTTTACTGAAGAATATCATTCAAAAAGAGGATATTGCTGTAAAAGTAATTGCAAACATTGTCCTTACGGTTATGATAAAAATACAGGGGAAATTAAAAAGAAATAATTAATAGATTCCTTTTTCTGGAAACCTTCCTTTATATTGCTTAAGAATCTCTTTAATGTGATTTATATCTTTTTCGACATCACCGCTAGGATAGTAGAGACTATTAAAACCTCCTGTTTTGGTAGCAAAATCAATATAGCAAATATAAATTGGCACTTGAGCTTTTTGAGCAATATAATAGAATCCTTTTTTCCAATTTGGGTTATAACTGCGCGTTCCTTCTGGAGAAAAAACCATGTACATGGTTTCATTTTGCTTGAAATACTCCAATGCAGCTTCCGTAAGATTATTTGTTTTTTTTCGATCTACAGGAATACCACCCATAGCTTTAAGAATTAATCCAAGAGGGAAAAAGAACAATTCCTTTTTAATTAAAAATTTTGCTTTTACTCCATAGGTCATAAAAGCCATTTTCCCAAGCACGAAATCCCAATTGGAAGTATGAGGTCCAACAACGATTACACATTTTTTAATATCCGATGGCGCGTTAGGATCAATTTTCCATCCAATGACCCAAAAAATAAAGCGAATCAATAATTTCATATCCAAAATTAATCAATACTAAAAGATTTAGACTAAATAAAAGTAATGAATTGAAAAAACAAATATAGATTGATGTAAATTTGCACTGATGCGAAAAATAAAACTGTTCATGCAAATTTGTACCCTAGCCATTTTTTGGTTGTTGGTATATGTTGGAACGAAAGAATTCAAAGCTATTGAATTAAATGCACACCTAAATCGCACCACAAAAATCCTTTTGCCTTCTGGAACTACAGATCTTATTCAAATCAAACCAATTGCATTAACAAAAGAAATACTTTTTGATTTATGGTTTAGAAATAAAGATGTAGCCATATTAAACGACCTTCATGATCTAATAAATCTTGACAAATATGATACCCGAGGGAAATTAATCAGTGCATTTGATTTACGAGAAAACATTTACTTAATTCAGATTACCAGAAAAAATGAAAACCTTTGGTTTGTTCGAGGCAAATCGAATTTAAAAGAAACTAATAATCGCGCTTTAGTTTTCGAAAACAAGAAGCATGATAAGTATGTCTATATTGGGAATTCTTCTAAAATAAAATTTACTCAGTCTGAAATTAAATCACTTTTATTTGATTCGAATTTTTTACTAGAAATAAAAGAAAATACTACATTAAATCATTTTAAGATTGAACAAAATAAAGTGCGCTATTCCTACCAAGTTGAATTAGATCATGAACAAGTCATTATAAGATCTAAAGGACTTCCTTATAAACGGAAAACACTAAAATCTACAAACAATTGTTTTCATTTTTCATCTAAAGTAAATCAACGCTTTATTGGCTCTAAAGATTTTAAAAAAATTGCAGCATTAATGTCTGATATTGATGATGTTTCTTTAAACTATTTTGGAGCAGACTTTTTTGAAAATGAAATTAAAAGCGGAATAGCTCCTTCATTTGAATTATTATTAAATTTCAAACATCCTAAATCAAAGCAAGATGTGATGCAAATTCTTGAAGATGAAATTGGCATTTCTTGCAAACGGATTGGGAAAGAGCTTTCGTATAATGGTACTACATATTATTTTAAACAAATATCAAATAATTCAATTTATATAGGTGTGAGGAAAATCCGAAGTAACTTTATGTCCTCTACAAATCAACCTTTTGTGATTTCTGGTCAACCAAAATACATCACAGAAATACGAAAATTAGGTTGGAAAGGCGCATTTCTAGAATTCATTCCCGCGTATAGTGTAAGTAAAGAATTTGCTGAGACGATAACTGAGATCAATACAATTGAAAAACCAAGTCAAAATTTATTTCAAGTAAAATTCAAAAAGAACAAAATACCAAGTGTTGAAATACTTAGACTAGCATTAAATTTAAATAAAGAATATTAAGTTATAAAGATTAACGCGTAAAGAGCATTTCTCTAAATTTTGGCAATGGCCATAATTCATCTTCAACAAGTAATTCAAGTTTATCAGCATGATAGCGAATTTCATCAAAGTGAACTTTAACATTATCACAATAAGATAGTGCTTTTTGTTCCGCATGAGCTTCTTTATTCGCTAATTTTCTTTGCACAAGCATTTTATCTGATGCTGATTTCATTGAATTAATATGACCGCTAATTTTCTCCAACAATTCCATTTGAGCTTTTGCTATAACCCTTCCTTCCTTATCTCCAAAAATTTTCAACAAACCATTTACATTTTCTATTAATTTATTTTGGTATGTAACGGCTGCAGGAATAAAATAATTCTGAACGATATCTCCCATCAATCGAGATTCAATTTGAATCTTTAGAATGTAATTCTCGAATTCAATTTCTTTTCTCGCTTCTAATTCACGAGGCGATAACACCCCCATTTCATCAAACAAGCGAATTACTTTTTTATCATCCCAAACTTTCAATGCTCTTGGGGTATCCTTTAAATTGGACAATCCACGAGATAGCGCTTCAGTAACCCATTCCTCTCCGTATCCATTTCCTTCGAAACGAATTTTCTTAGAGCTTTTAATAAGCAATTGTAATTCTTTTAAAATCGCTTCATCTTTAGATTCTCCTTTCGCGATTCGAGCATCAACAGATTTTTTAAACAATTGCAATTGCTTTGCAACTATAGTATTTACAACAATCATCGCAGAACCGCAATTTGCAGATGATCCTACTGCTCTAAATTCGAACTTATTACCAGTGAATGCAAAAGGAGATGTCCTGTTTCTATCTGTATTATCTAATAGAATTTGAGGGATTTTACCAATATTTAATTTCAATTCTGTTTTATCCTGAGGCGTCATTTTACCTGCCTTAACATTCTTTTCAATATCATCAAGAAGCGTAGACAACTGCGTTCCAATAAAAACAGAAATTATCGCTGGAGGCGCTTCGTTGGCACCCAATCGATGATCATTACCCGCTGATGCAATAGCTGCTCTTAACAAGTCTGCATTATCATGGATGGCCATAATCGTATTCACGAAGAAGGTTAAGAATTGCAAGTTAGACTTTGGATTTTTACCTGGCGCTAATAAATTTACACCTGTATCTGTACTCAAAGACCAATTGTTATGTTTTCCAGAACCATTTACTCCAGCAAACGGTTTCTCATGAAGCAACACACGGAAATTATGTTTTCTCGCAATTTTCTCCATTAAATCCATCAAAAGTAGATTGTGATCATTGGCTAAATTACATTCTTCAAAAATTGGAGCACATTCAAACTGGTTGGGAGCAACTTCATTATGTCTTGTTGTAACAGGGATTCCTAATTTTAGAGCTTCCATCTCGAAATCACGCATAAATGCCGTAACCCTTTCAGGAATAGAACCAAAATAATGATCTTCTAATTGCTGTCCTTTTGCGGGAGCATGACCAAATAAAGCTCTACCTGTTAGTAATAAATCAGGTCTAGCATTAAACAAAGCTTGATCAATTAAAAAATATTCTTGTTCCCAACCAAGGGTTGCATTGACCTTCGTTACATTTTTATCAAAATATTGACAAACATCTACAGCAGCAGCATCTATCGCCGTTAAAGCCTTAATTAATGGCATTTTGTAATCCAATGACTCTCCTGTATAGGAAATAAAAATGGTTGGAATACATAATGTTTTTCCAATGATAAAAGCAGGCGAAGAAGGATCCCAAGCGGTGTATCCTCTCGCTTCGAAAGTATTTCGAATACCTCCATTAGGAAAAGAAGAAGCATCCGGCTCTTGCTGAATTAACAATTCACCATCAAATCTTTCAATTGCCTTACCTGGACCAATTGGTTTTAAAAAAGCATCATGCTTCTCTGCTGTCGAACCTGTTAAGGGTTGAAACCAATGGGTATAATGTGTTGCACCTTTAGATATAGACCAATCTTTCATAGAGGAAGCTACTTGATCAGCATTTTTTCTATCTAAACGAACCCCAGTTTGCATGGAAGCCATCATTGATTTATAAGTTTCAGAAGGCAAATATTCCCGCATTACTTCAGCATGAAATACATTAGATCCGAAAAGATCAGATAATTTTCCCTCAAAATCGATGTTTTTAGGTTCTCTATTCAAAACATCTTGATATGCTCTTAATCGCTTCGTTGCCATAAATTCTATTTTTTTACAAAAATAATTTAAAATAATTGCCGAAAGACAAATATTTTTATCTTTTTTTCAACACACCCCCTATTTTTTGAGGGGGTATTAATAAATTTTTAATAAATTGATAATTTTAAAGCATCACCTATTATTTTCTTTAATTTCGAACTAAAAAATAATCAGCAAGAACCTGTGCAAGAAAAAATAAAGCAACTGTTTAAAGAAATTATAGAAAATCAACTACCGGGAGAAGATGCACATTTGATAATGTTGCCTAAAGGAAGAGAAATATCTAGTGTATCTAGAAGACAAGCAATTGCACCCAAACAAGCTTCTGTAGCGATACATTTATTTTTTGTCAATCCAACTGAACCCCATTTAATTTTGATCAAACGAAGTATTTACGACGGTGCTCATAGTGGACAAATTGCATTTCCCGGGGGGAAAACAGATAAAAAAGACAAGAATCTACTACATACTGCCATTAGGGAAAGCCATGAAGAAATCGGTCTAAGCGCTAATGAAGCGCATTTGGTTGGAGCTTTAAGTCCCGTTTATATTCCAATTTCTAATTTTGATGTGCATCCTTTTTTATTTTTGCATTTCAATTCTGTAGCATTGCTTGCTGAAAAAAGGGAAGTTTCTGAAATATTAACTGTCCCATTATCAGAAATTATTGAAGACAAAAACATACATAAAAAGGAAACAACCCTTAATGATACTAATGAAACAATTGAAGTAACAGGTTTTTTAATTCAGGGAAATTGGGTCTGGGGAGCCAGCGCTTTAATTCTAAATGAATTAAAAGAAGTGTTGAAAATTTATTTTAGCGCGTGTAAATAAATCCTATTAAAAACAAAAAGAGGAACAAATCTAATTTGTTCCTCTTTTCGCTAAATCAAACTAAAACTATAAAACTTAAATTACCACTATGAAAAGTAATTCGAAACAAAGGTAAGCTTGTATTTTGGTTTTTCTTGCATCTTTAAAGATAATAAATGTTAATTAAATCAAAGTAATTTTCAATTGATTGTCTACTAAATACTTAGCTTTCTCGCACGCAACATTTCTCTTTTACCTGGGGGACCTTCCAATGACTCTACTGTAAATCCAGCGGACTTCAAATCCCTCTTTACTTGGCCTTTTGCGCAATAAGTGACTAAAACACCACCCGGATGCATTAAATTATAAACTTGATTAAAAATGGATAAAGTCCATAACTCAGGTTGAGATTTCGGAGAAAAAGCATCAAAGAAAATCAAGTCATAGGCTCCTTCAATATTAAAATCTTGCAAGCACTTCTTAACCTTTGTTGCTGTAAATTTATCATGCACCACAAATTTCTGTTCCCATTCAGCAGTGCAGATTCCCTCATAAAATAAATGATAATCCAAATATTTCCCTTTTGAATAATTCATAAACTGCAACACCTCCAAATCGATAGGATTCGGCTCTAAGCCAACATAATTTATTTTAATTTGATTTTGTGTTGACCAAACGGCAGCTAAAAAACAATTTAACCCTGTACCGAAGCCTATTTCTAATATCGAGATTTCATTAGCGACTAAAAAATCATTAAGTCCTTGCTTTACAAATACATGATCTGACTCCTGAAGTGCGCCGTGAAAGGAGTGATAATGTTCTTCTAATTCGGGTAAATAAATACTAGAAGACCCATCCTCGGTTATTACAATTTCACACTTCATCAATTACTAATTTTTCTAACAAGCATTAATCCATCACGAATCGGAAGTAAGATATTGCTTACTCTAGCATCATTCTGAATCATTAAATTGAAATCCCTTAATAATTGAGTGTCCGGATCTTGAGCATCCTGATCAACTACTTTTCCTGACCACAAAACATTATCTGCTATAATCAAACCACCTACCCTTACTTTCGGGAAAATTTCTTTGTAGTAATTGATATAATTTTTTTTATCGGCATCGATAAACACCAAATCAAAGTCATGTTCCAATTGTGGAATAATGGACAAAGCAGGACCAATCTTGAGTGTTAACTGATCTGAGAAAGAGGACTCTTGAAAATAACCTTTTACCCTTTCTTCTAATTCATCATTGATATCAATAGTGATTAAGGTACCTGATTTCGAAAGACCTTCCGCCAAGCATAATGCAGAATAACCAGTATATGTTCCTATTTCAAGAATTTTATCGGGTTGTATTAGGCTTGAAATAAGAGATAAGAATCTTCCTTGAAAAGGGCCGCTTAACATACGAGGTTGCAACACATTCAAATGCGTTTCTCGTTGAATTTTTTTTAATAAATCATTTTCAATCGAGGTATGCTCAACAACATACTTATCTAAATTTGAGTCTATGAATTCCATTTTCTTTGAAAAGATAAAAGTAAGAATAATAGCTTAATATCACGCCCTTTCAGGGCTTTTAACTACTGGCCGCATTATTCGATTTTATAGAATAATCATTAATACCAACACCTTGAAATAATATTAAACGCGATTCCATTCTTTAACTGCTTAAGAAAAGTAAAATGATTAAATTTGTATACCAATTTATAATAGTAGCATGACAGTTTCTGAAATACGACAACTTTATTTTGATTTTTTCGCTTCCAAAGGACATCAAATTGTTTCTTCAGCACCAATGGTTGTGAAGAATGACCCGACCTTAATGTTTACCAATGCTGGGATGAATCAATTTAAAGACTATTTCTTAGGGTATCAAACACCCACCAACAAAAGATTAGCCAATGCTCAAAAATGTTTGCGCGTATCCGGAAAACACAATGACTTAGAAGAAGTTGGTGTAGACACTTACCATCATACGATGTTTGAAATGCTAGGTAATTGGTCCTTTGGTGATTATTTTAAAAAGGAGGCTATCAATTGGGCATGGGAATTATTGACTGAAGTATACAAAATACCCAAAGATCAATTGTATGTTACCGTATTTGAAGGAGATCAAGCAGACAATGTACCGCAAGATTCTGAGAGTTTTTCTATTTGGAAAGAGCTCATCGAAGAAGATCGAATTATACTCGCTTCAAAAAAAGATAATTTTTGGGAAATGGGCGATACTGGTCCCTGCGGACCGTGCACTGAAATCCATGTTGATCTAAGATCAAAGGAAGAAAGAGCATTGCATTCAGGAAAAGCATTTGTCAATCAAGATCATCCTCAGGTGATTGAAATCTGGAACAATGTCTTCATGCAATTCAACAGAAAATCTGATGGTTCATTGGAAAACCTGCCTGCAACACATGTAGATACAGGAATGGGATTGGAGCGCTTGGCTATGGCCTTGCAAGGAAAACAAAGTAACTACGATATCGATTTATTCCAAACCTTGATTCAACATATGGTTCAAGTTTCAGGAATAAGTTATGGCGCTGCTGAAGAGACAGATATTGCCTTAAGGGTTATTGCAGACCACATCAGAGCCATTGCATTTTCGATTGCAGACGGACAAATTCCATCTAATAATGGTGCAGGATATGTTATTCGACGCATCCTAAGAAGAGCTGTTCGGTACGGGTATCAAACCTTAGGATTAAAAGAATCATTTTTAAGTGACTTATCTATTCTTTTAGGAAAGCTTATGGGAGCTGCATATCCAGAATTGATTCATCAAAAAGATATCATCGCTAAAGTAATCAGAGAAGAAGAAATTAGTTTCTTCAGAACACTTGCTCTCGGAATCAAAAGAATGGACTTGTTGATGCTAGATTGCAAAGCACAAAATAATGAAACTATTTCTGGAAGTGCTGTTTTTGAATTGTACGATACTTACGGATTTCCAATGGATCTCACTTCTTTGATTGCAAGAGAAAATAATTTAAAAATTGACGAAGTCGCCTTTGAAGCTGAATTGAAGATTCAAAAAGACCGATCTAGAACTGCAACTGCAGTAGAAACAAGTGATTGGGTGCAAATTAATCCTGATGTTACTACTGAGTTTATTGGATATGATCATACCAGCGCAAACATTGAAATCATTAAATACAGAAAAGTTAGTCAGAAACAAAAAACTTTTTATCAATTGGTATTCAATCAAACTCCTTTTTATCCAGAAGGTGGAGGACAAGTTGGTGATAGAGGATCTATTTCAAATGGTAAGGAGAAAATTGAAATATTTGATACCAAAAAGGAAAATAATCTCATCATACATTTAAGTGAAAAAATACCTGCTGATTGTTCAGGTGAATTTGCAGCACTTGTCGATGCAGAGAAAAGGAATCAATGTGCAAAGAATCATTCTGCTACACACCTACTACACCATGCACTGCGCAGCGTATTAGGCAATCATGTAGAACAAAAAGGTTCACTAGTCAATGACTCCTATTTACGATTTGACTTTTCGCATTTTGCAAAAATAAGTGATGCTGAAATGATTCAAATTGAAGCTCTAGTTGCACAAGCAATTCACGCCAACACTTCATTAGATGAAAGAAGAGCGGTGCCTATTGAAGAAGCTAAAGCTCTTGGGGCAATGGCTTTATTTGGGGAAAAATACGGTTCTAATGTTCGTGTAATTAAATTTGGTGATTCCGTTGAACTTTGTGGTGGAATTCATGTTCCAAACACAGCATCCATTGGACTATTCACGATCATTTCAGAATCGGCAGTAGCAGCAGGAATCAGAAGAATCGAAGCAATTTCAGGTGCTCATGCGGAACAATTATTTAGAGAAAAAGCAAGTCAATTAGATCAAGTAAATCTCTTGTTGCGCAACCCAAAAGACCTAAATAAAGCGATTGAAGATCTTTTACTCAAAAATCAAACTTTGACTAAGGAACTTGAATTGGTTCAAAAAGATAAAGCTAAGGCACTTAAGCAAGAATTGAAAAATAAAATTGTTAGTATTAAAGACATCAATTTCCTTAGTGCAATAACTGATTTGGATGCGACATCAGTAAAAGATATCTTATTTCAATTGAAAGGAGAAATTTCTAATTTTATTGGGATTATTGGCACGAAAGACGCTGATAAATGCACCTTGAATGTATACATTGCAGAACCTTTGGTTGCAAGTAAGTCCTTAAATGCCGCAAAAATAATTCAAGGAATTTCCAAGCATATTCAAGGTGGCGGTGGCGGACAAGCCTTTTTTGCAACCGCAGGAGGAAAAAATCCCAATGGCCTCGCTACTGCAATTAAAGAATTTGAAGAACTCGTTAATCAATTAAACTGATTTTGATGAAGATTTCAGTAGCCATTTGCACCTATAATCGCGAAAGATATCTTCCTCAATTATTTGATTCTATTGTAAATCAAGATTTGGACCGCACTTTATTTGAAGTGATTTTAGTGAATAACAATTCTCCCGGCAATACAAAAGAATTGTTCGAAGAATTTAAAACCAAAAATCCAGACATTATATCAATTTACAAAGAGGAGCATCAACAGGGACTTTCCTTTTCAAGAAATAATGCCATTGAAACTGCTCAATTTGAATTAATCACCTTCCTAGATGACGATGCCTT
>CANJQZ010000004.1 GCA_947476515.1 Flavobacteriales bacterium | reverse complement strand
GGACAAGAACAAGGTTGTCAAGATGGAATCGATATTTATTTCGGGACCTTCGCTAAATCATTTGCCTTAATTGGAGGGTTTATTTCAAGTGACGCTCAAGTCGTAGAATATTTACGTTACAATATGCGTTCACAGATTTTCGCTAAAGCTTTACCTCTTCCTCTAGTAGTTGGTGCATTAAAGAGATTAGAGTTAATGAGAAATCAACCAGAATTAAAAAATAAATTGTGGGAAATTACCAATGCACTACAATCAGGATTGAAAAAAGCCGGATTTGAAATTGGCCCAACCAATTCATGTGTTACCCCAGTATACCTGAACGGTTCGATTCCTGAATCTACAAATTTAATTTATGACTTAAGAGAGAATTACAATATTTTCTGTTCCATGGTTGTTTATCCAGTGGTTCCAAAAGGAATGATCATTCTTCGCTTAATTCCAACAGCAATTCACACTCTAGAGGATGTTAACTATACCATCGAATCTTTCTCTAAAATCATTGGTAAATTAAATGCTGGTGGTTATATGTCAGATGAAATAGCAGTAGTTTAATAATTTTAAACATAAAAAAAAGAGGACTTTCGTCCTCTTTTTTTTGCTTATTATTTTTAAATCTAGATTTGATTTATTTTGTCTTTTTGCTTGGTTTAGACTTTTTGATTTTTAAGCTCAATTCGTCTTTACCTTCTTCAAGATCTAATAAAATAGTGTCCCCTGAAAGCAAATGCGTATTGATGATTTCTTCAGCAACTGGATCTTCAATATATTTTTGAATCGCTCTTTTTAGAGGTCTAGCTCCAAATTTCTCATCGTATCCTTTATCAACAATAAAATCTTTTGCCTTTTCGGTTAATTCTATCTTGTAACCTAAATCTTTGATTCGATCAAACAATTTATCCAATTCAAGATCAATTATTTTGTGTATCTCCGGACGACCAAGAGACTTGAACATGATCATATCATCAACACGATTTAAAAATTCAGGAGAAAATGCTTTTCTTAAAGCATTTTGAATTACCAATTTAGAATTATCATCTTTCGAGTCTAACTGTGATTTTGTACCAAATCCAACACCAGTTCCAAATTCTTGCAATTGACGCGCACCGATATTTGAAGTCATGATTAATATTGTATTCTTAAAATCTATTTTTCTACCTAATCCATCGGTCATGTGTCCATCATCAAGAACTTGAAGTAATAAATTAAATACATCTGGATGCGCTTTTTCAATCTCATCTAATAAAATAATAGAATAAGGCTTGCGACGCACTTTTTCAGTTAATTGTCCACCCTCTTCATAACCCACATATCCTGGAGGCGCTCCAACCAGACGAGAAATAGAAAACTTCTCCATGTACTCAGACATATCTATGCGAACAAGAGCATCTTCAGTATCAAATATATATTTAGCCAAAACTTTCGCCAATTGAGTTTTTCCAACACCCGTTGGGCCGAGGAAAAAGAAAGAACCAATAGGTTTGTTCGGATCTTTTAATCCTGCTCTATTGCGTTGAATAGCTTTAACAACTTTTTCTACTGCTTCGTCTTGACCAATAACTTTACCTCGAATAGCAGCTCCCATATTGACTAACTTACCCGTTTCAGTTTGTGAAACCTTCGTCACTGGAATACCACACATCATCGAAACAACCTCAGCTACATCTTCTTCTGTAACTACAATTTTATTGTTTTTAGATTCTTCTTCCCACTGCACTTTTGCAGTATCTAGATCCTCTTGTAATTTTCGAATAGTATCTCTTTTTTCAGCCGCGATTTCGTATTGCTGCTTGCGAATCGCTTCATTTTTAGCTTCATTTAAGCTTTCCATTGATGCTTCGATGTCAAGAATTTCTTTTGGGACATTAATATTCGTAATGTGCACCCTTGACCCTACTTCATCTAAGGCATCAATTGCTTTATCTGGCAAATGTCTGTCAGTGATATATCTTTCCGTTAATTTCACACAAGCAATAATTGCTTCAGGAGTATATTGAACGGAGTGATGGTCTTCATATCTTTCTTTAATATTTTGAAGAATTTGAATGGTTTCATCAATAGAAGTAGGTTCAATAATTACCTTTTGAAATCTACGCTCTAATGCACCGTCTTTCTCAATGTATTGTCTGTATTCATCCAGAGTTGTTGCACCAATTGCTTGCAGTTCACCCCTTGCTAAAGCTGGTTTAAACATATTTGATGCATCCAGTGAACCACTTGCTCCACCTGCTCCAATAATGGTGTGAATTTCATCTATAAATAATATAATATCAGGATTTTTTTCTAATTCCTGCATTACCGCTTTCATGCGCTCTTCGAATTGACCACGATATTTGGTACCGGCCACTAGAGAAGCTAAGTCAAGGGAGACAATACGCTTATTGAATAAAATACGAGAAACTTTTCTCTGAACAATGCGCAAGGCCAATCCTTCTGCTATAGCAGATTTTCCAACACCAGGCTCACCAATAAGTATTGGATTATTCTTTTTTCTTCTTGATAAAATCTGACTAACCCTTTCAATTTCTTTTTCACGACCAACAATTGGATCTAATTTACCAGATTCAGCCATTTTAGTTAAATCTCTACCGAAATTATCCAAAACAGGAGTTTTAGACTTTGGATCTGCCGGTTTGCGAGAAGACGACGCTCCCGCTAAATTTTCTTCTTCATCATTACCTCCCGGGAATTCTGCTTTTGGTGTTCTTTGTTCCTCTATCATAGCTTCATATTCATCTTTAGCATTGTCATAAATTACGCCGTACTTATTCAAAACCTTACATGCAGCGCTGTCTTCGTGTCTTAATATAGTAAGAAGCAAATGTTCTGTACCAATCACAGCAGATTTAAATTGTTTAGATTCTAAATACGATTGTTTGATAATATTTTCCGTTTGTTTCAATAGAGGCAAACTGGTTAATTGCACTGCATTGGGATGAGCTGATTTTACCAATACTTTTTCTAATTCTTTTTTTAGAACTGAAAAATCTAAATTAAATTCTTGCAATAATTGAAATCCTTTCCCTTCATTCAATTTAATTAATCCCAGCAATAAGTGCTCAGGACTAACAAAATCATTATTTAAATTTAAGGCCTCTTCTCTACTAATGCGTATCAAATCCTTTACTCGTGGTGAAAATTTTGCTTCCATTCCTTAAAATATCTTGTACTTGACAAATATACTGAGAAAAGCTTCTGAAAAATCCATAATTATTCACAATTTATAAGCACAATTTGTTAGTAATTATCTTAAAAAAAAGTCTAAAACGATGTCTATTTTACTAATTTTGGAAGCCTTGTATTATCATGAGGACAAATAAAGAATAAAAATAGAATTTAGTTAAAAAAATATGGCAGAAGGAGAAAGAATAATTCAGATTAACATTGAAGATGAAATGAAGTCAGCTTACATCGATTATTCGATGTCGGTAATTGTTTCTAGAGCACTTCCAGATGTAAGAGATGGTTTTAAACCTGTTCACAGAAGAGTGCTTTATGGGATGCAAGACTTAGGAGTGTATTCTAATAAAGCTCACAAGAAATCAGCAAGAATTGTTGGGGAGGTACTAGGAAAGTATCATCCACATGGTGATAGTTCTGTTTATGATACCATGGTGCGTATGGCGCAACCTTGGTCTTTGCGTTATCCGTTGGTTGACGGTCAAGGTAACTTTGGTTCTGTTGATGGTGATAGTCCTGCAGCAATGCGTTATACTGAGGCGCGATTGAGAAAAATTGCTGAAGAAATGTTGGATGATTTAGAGAAAGAAACTGTTGATTTTCGTCCAAATTTCGATGATAGTTTAACGGAACCATCTGTACTTCCAACAAAGATTCCTAATCTATTAATTAATGGAGCGAGTGGAATTGCCGTTGGTATGGCAACGAATATGGCGCCGCATAATCTTTCTGAGGTCATTGATGGTATTATTGCCATGGTAGACGATAAGGACATCGAGATTGAAGAATTATTAAAATATGTAAAGGCTCCAGATTTCCCTACTGGTGGCATTATTTATGGTTATGAGGGTGTTAGAGATGCTTTATTAACAGGTCGCGGAAGAATTGTCATTCGTGGAAAAGCAGAAATTGAAGAAGTTAATGGAAGAGAGCAAATAATTGTAACTGAAATTCCTTATCAAGTAAATAAAGCAGAAATGATCAAAAAGATCGCTGACTTAGTGAACGATAAAAAAATTGAAGGGATTTCTGATTTACGAGATGAATCTGACCGTAATGGTATGCGAATTGTTTTTGAAATTAAACGCGATGCGATTGCCAATGTGGTTCTTAATAAGTTGTATAAATTCACTGCGCTTCAAACTTCATTTTCTGTAAATAACATTTGTTTGGTTGATGGCCGTCCAAGGCTGTTGAATTTAAGAGACATTATAGAGCAATTTATTTTGTTCCGTCATGAGGTTGTTATTAGAAGAACAACTTTTGATTTGAGAAAAGCTGAAGAGCGTGCTCATATTTTAGAGGGATTAATTATTGCTTCAGACAATATTGATGAAGTAATTGAAATTATCAAAACTTCTGATAGTCCGGATCATGCAAGAGAAAGATTGTCGGAAAGATTTGGATTGTCAGAAATCCAAACGCGTGCTATTGTAGATATGAGATTACGTCATTTGACGGGTCTAGAACAAGATAAATTGCGTGCTGAGTTTGATGAGTTGATGAAATTAATCACTGATTTAAAGGATATTCTTGCTAATGAATCAAGAAGAATGCAAATCATTAAGGATGAACTTATCGATGTTAAAGCAAAATATGGTGACGAACGACGTTCTTCAATTGAGTACTCTGCAAGCGAAATGCGCATGGAAGACTTAATTGCAGATGAGGAGGTTGTTATAACTATATCTCACGCTGGTTATATCAAGAGAACTAATTTAGCAGAATATAAAGTTCAAAATAGAGGTGGAATGGGTTCTAAAGGTTCTACTACAAGAGATAAAGATTTCTTAGAACATTTATTTGTAGCCACCAACCACAATTATTTATTGATCTTCACTGAAAAAGGCAGATGTTTCTGGATGCGTGTTTATGAAATTCCAGAAGGAAATAAATTATCCAAAGGTCGTGCGATCCAAAACTTAATTAATATTCCTCAAGATGATAATGTTAAGGCATATGTTAAGGTTCAAGATTTGATGGATAAAGAGTACACTTCAAATAATTTCATTATTATGTGTACCAAGCTTGGTGTAATTAAGAAAACTTCATTAGAAGCTTATTCTCGTCCAAGAGCAAATGGTATTAATGCGATTACCATTAGAGATAACGATGTTTTATTAGAAGCAAGATTAACCAACGGAACTAATGAAATCGTAATGGCTACCAATTCTGGACGCGCTATTCGTTTCAACGAATCCAAAGTAAGACCAATGGGTAGAAATGCCTCAGGTGTTCGCGGGGTTACTTTAATTTCTGAAACTGATGAAGTAATTGGAATGATCTGCGTTGAAGATATTTTCTCTACTATTTTAGTGGTTTCAGAAAAAGGATATGGAAAAAGAACATACTTGAACGATCCGGAAGACAAAGAGCCTGTTTACAGAATTACCAATAGAGGTGGTAAAGGTGTTAAGACCTTAAATGTCACTGAAAAAACAGGTAAATTACTTTCTATTCAAAATGTATTTGATGAAGATGATTTAATGATCATAACCAAAGCTGGCGTTACGATAAGAATGCATATTGATACCCTAAGAACTATGGGTAGAGCAGCACAAGGTGTTCGTTTAATTACTTTGAAAAATAATGCTGAAATTGCTGCCATTGCTCGCGTTCCTAGAAGTGAAGATGAGGATGAAGACGAAATAATGGAGGCTGCAATTGATGGTGAAGTATTGGAAGATATTATTGAAGACGATACTACAGAAGATGACATCATAGAAGAAGATTTGCCAGAAGAAGAAAATGGCACGGAACTTGAAAATGATGAGGAGGAATAATATATTTGTTAACTAATTGAATTTTATGAAAAAGAATCTTCAAATTTATCTAAGTGCTTTTTTAGTATGCATGAGTGTCTATTCGTTTGGACAAAAAGGCAATCTTACTGACGCAGCATTGCGCATGAAAAAGTACAATCCAATGAATGGCATTGAACCTTCATTGAAGTTATTAAATGAAGCCAAAAAATTTATCGATCTCGCTGCAGTAAATACAGAAACTGCCAATAGTCCAAAAATGCACCTTTATCGTGCTGAAATTTATTACGGATTAATTGAAATAGCTGACATGGAAGCTGCTACAACCGGCAAGGTTAAGGATGAAACATTAGCAACTGAATATGAAAAAATAGCCAAAGAAAGTTTTAAAAAAGTCTATGAAGACCCAAAGGCGGTTCATGTAAGTGAAGCTGAAAATTTTATTAATTTCCGCGTTGCTTTCATCTTTGAGTTGGGAATAAAGTCTTATACTGACAAAAAATTTGAAGCCGCTACTGATTTGTTTATCAATGCTTATGAAGTGAGTAAATTTATCGACAAAGAATATAAAGATGCAAGTGTTAATGCCTATTTAAGCATGAGTCAATCAGTGGATAACTATCTCGCAAATAAGGAATTTGAAAAGGCAAAAACGATCGCTAATAAGGTTTATAAAATCTCACCTACTAATATTGATGTTTTAATTAGTTTAATTAACATTTATCTTGCTGATAATGATTTAATTAATGCGGAAAAATACACCAGCGAAGCACTTGCAATTGACCCAAATAACAAACAATTGTATTATGTATTAGGTACTTCTTATATGACTTTAAAGCAAAATGAGAAAGCAGAACAAGCTCTTGCAAAAGCATTGGTAATTGATTCCACATATGGAGATGCTCAATATCAATTAGGTGCACATTTATTCAATTGGTCCAATGAATTAAAATATCAAGCAGGTCAAATGGATTACAAAGATGCTCAAGCACCAATTTTAGAAGCAAAAGCAAAAGATATGTTGCTCCGCGCTATGCCTTTGTTAGAATCTTACGCTCTAAAAAATCCTAATGATAAATATGTTCTTGAAATTCTTCAAAAATCACATTTTAAGCTTGGGAATAAAGAGAAATCGGAAGCATTTAAAAAGCGTATTGAAGCTTTAAATTAATAATTCAAACTGCCGAAAGGCAGTTTTTTTTTGAATGAAAATTAAAATAGGAATTATTGGAGGTGGCTTTTCTGGCTCAATGCTGGCAAGACATTTATTGAAATCCAATCAAAATCTTGAAATTTATATTTTCAATAACGATGCTAAGTTTGTTCGTGGCATTGCCTATCAAGCACAAATAGACTCCCTCCTACTCAATGTTCCTGCTGGAAAAATGAGCGCTTATTCTAAACAGCCCGATCATTTTGTAGATTGGCTCAATAAAAAGAATAAAGAAACTTCTGGAGAGGTCGATCAGAAATTTTTCACACGAAATGAATACGGTTGTTACCTTTCAGAAATATGGGAAGAAACTAAGAAACTCGCAGCAGTATCCAATCATATAATAACACCTATCATTAGTAAAGTGCTACAAATTCTTCCAAAAGATGGAGCTTTAGAACTACAGACTCATGAACTCAAATTGTCCTTAGACTTTTGTGTTTTAGCTTGTGGGAATTCTTTACCCACCCATCCTAAAACCATTAGTGAAAAAGACTTTAATTCAAAATTATACAGCTGTAATCCTTGGCGTATCAAAGTAGAGGAAATTCAGTCCGATAAAGAAGTTCTTATTTTAGGTGCAGGTTTAACTATGGTGGATGCTATCCAAGTTATAAGAGCCAATGGATTTAAAGGAAAGATAAATTGTGTTTCACCACATGGATTTAATATCCTACCCCATGAAAAAACAAGCGAAGAACTACAAAGTGAACTCAAGTATATCAAAACACCCATTAGACTTTCTGAAATACTAAAGATATTTCATCAAGAAATGCGCTTACATCCAACAAAATCGGCAGATCTAGTTGCCTTATTACGGGCGAAATCAGGTGCTATCTGGTCAAATTTCACCCAAGAAGAACGCAATTTTTTTATTCGACATTTGCGTCATAAATGGGGTGTGGCTAGACACAGAATCCCCCCTGAATCGTATGCGATTTTGCAAGATGAAATTAATAATAAATCACTCCAAATTAGCGCAGGTAAAATAATTGCAATGGAATTTCAGGAATCTACAATCATTGTAGAATATGAAGAAAGACATAGCAAAGAAAAAAGGCATCTTTCAGTTCAGCATATCATTAATTGTACTGGTCCGGCATCAGATATTACTGCGCCAAATGATGGCCTACTTAGTTCTTTATGTCAAAATGGTCTTATTCATGCCGACCCATTATTTCTAGGCGTTAAAACAAATGTGAACAACTATCAAGTATATTCAAAGGAAAACTACCCTATTTATGCTTTGGGGAATTTACTTAAGGGTGAGCTATGGGAAACTACTGCTATCAATGAATTAAGAATTCAATGCGAGGAATTAGCGCAAGTGCTTATCAATACTTTTAATAAACAATAATAATTGCTAACTTTGACTTATGGAATTTGTTTATCCGGGTTTTCTTTGGCTCCTTAGCCTCATCAGCATTCCGATAATAATTCACTTATTTCATTTTAGAAAATACAAAACCCTCTACTTTTCCTCTCTACAATTTATTCAGAAAATAGATCAGGAAAATAAATCAACCCAAAAATTAAAGCACTTATTAATTTTATTAAGTCGAATCTTATTAATTATTGCGGCTGTTCTTGCCTTTGCGCAACCTTATATTCCTGCGAATGGAATAAAAGATCATAATGGCAATAATGTAATTGCTTTGTATTTAGACAATTCATTCTCTATGACTGCAAAAGGTGTTGAAGGAGAGCTCTTGTCTGAAGGTAGAGAAATCATTCGAAAAATAATAATTGATGCTGGAGTATCCACCAAGTTTATTTTAAATACCAATAAATTAGATGGACTCGAAAAAAGAATGCTCACTCAAGTCGAAGCCTTAACACAATTAGATCTCATTAAAGAAAGTTCCATTACACGGAATTTAGACGATGTAATTCGATGGCAAAAAGATTTTATTGAACGGGAAAATAGAGAGCAGAATCAAATTGCAAGTATTCAATATGTTCTAGTTTCTGACTTTCAAAAATGTAGCTTTAAAACCAATAAATTAAGCGCTGACAGTAAGTCAAATTATTATCCCATTCAACTTGTACCACAAGTAAAATCAAACTTTTACATAGATTCAGTATACTTTGCCTCTCCAGTGCACAGAATAGATGAACCTAATGAATTGTTTATAAGAATGGTCAATGCTTCTGATGAAAACGCTAAAAATATAGAGTTAAAAGTAAAATTAGGAAATCAAAAGCGAAGTATGTTTCTTGATTTAAAAGCCAATGAAAAACAAACAACAAGTTTTCAATTTACACCTAATAAAACTGGAACTCAAGAAGGAATCGTAGAAATTGAAGACCGCCATTTATTTTGGGATGACACTTACTATTTCAATATTAATATCGCCAAAGAAAGTTCTGTGTTGATTATTGATGGTCCAAGCGCTAGTAAGTCAATTTCAAATGTGTACAGCGTAGAACCATTTTTTAAAGTAACAAGCTGCGAACAATTATCCTTCACAGGCGACCAATTAGACAATAAAGATTTAATAGTATTAAATGGATTAAATGAAATAAGTTCTGGATTGATTGAAGAACTAGTAGATGCTTCTAAACAGAGAATAACGATTTGCATTTTTCCGGGCAATAAAATCGATAAAGGCTCTTACAGTTCCCTGCTTGATGGACTCAATTTACCTTCATTGGGAAGTCTGATTACCAATGGAAATGCCTTAAACAAAATTGATTATCGAAATAGTTTTTTTAAAGGAATGTTTGATCAAGAGAAGACTTCTTTAAATATGCCATTGATAAAAAAATCATACCAAGTAAATACTGCTTCAAGAATGGGAAATATCGAATTACTTACGCAAAGAAATGGATTTCCATTATTCATGAAAAACACAGGACCACATGCCAATTATTTATTTAGTACTTCACTCGCATCAGAATTTGGAGATTTCACACAAAATGCTCTTTTTCCCGCTTTGCTATTGCGCATTGCATCCTTAAGCAAAAGAGATTTGCCTTTATTTTCAACTATAGGAGTGGATGCTTCTATTCAAATTGATCTTCAAAATGACGACGAAGTACCCTTAAAATTAGTAAGCAATAAAATTGAATTTATCCCTCAAATTAGAAAAGACGCATCAAGTACTTTTATTTCTATTGCAGGATCAGAAGCTATAGAAAAACTAAGCGCTGGCTCCTATATTATTAAAGATGAAAGTGAATTAGGGCGCATAGCCATCAATTATGATCGAAAAGAATCAAGTACAGATTTGATGGATGAAAAAGAAATAATGAACGCCATCGAAAATGCAGGTATAAAAAATTGTACCTTTAAAGCCGTTACAGAAGGTCAAAGTGCTACAAAACTAGAATTAGACAAGCCATTTGAATACTGGCGCGTATTCATTTTGTTGGCCTTACTCTTTATACTGATAGAAATGATTTTATTAAGATTTTGGAAATAAAAAAAAGTATGAAAATCCTTTTAAAAAATGCAAAAATCATAGATATTACCTCTTCCTTTAATGGAAAAGTAATGGACCTTCTGATTGAGGACGGGATGATTAAAGCGATTGAAAAAATCATTAAAGATGAAGATGCGATTGCAATTACTTCACCAAATTTATGTGTTTCTCAAGGTTGGGTAGATTTTAAATCAGATTTTTGCGACCCAGGTCATGAACATAAAGAAACCATAGAATCTGGTTTAGATGCAGCAGCTTTCGGGGGATTCACACATGTTGGAATCGTTCCTTCAACACAGCCTGCAATAGATTCAAAATCTCAAGTCGAATATATTAGAAATAGAGCGCAATATCATGCCGTTGAAGCCATTCCAATTGGTGCGATTACCAAAGGCTTGAAAGGGGAAGAACTTGCTGAAATGTACGATCAATTTCAATCAGGTGTTCGTTGGTTTTCAGATGATCAACATACTAATTCAGCTGGAATTAACTATAGAGCCTTACTTTACGCCCAAAATTTCTCCGGAAAACTTATAACATTCTCAAGAAATGCTTCTATGTCAGGAGGAGGAATGGTAAATGAAGGAGTAGCATCAACAAGAACTGGATTAAAAGCAGATCCTTCCATCGCAGAAGTGATAGCAATAGAACAACATATTTCCTTGGTATCCTATACGGATGGGCAATTGCATTTAAGTGGAATATCCGCTGCTAAAAGTGTAGCATTAATTCGAGCTGCCAAAAAACAAGGACTAAGAATAACTGCTGATGTTCACCTTATGAATCTTTGTTATACGGAATTAAACCTCTTAGATTTTGATTCGAATTTCAAAGTATTACCTGTTTTAAGAACAGAAGCAGATAGACAAGCACTAATTGCAGGTATTTTAGACGGAACCATTGATGCTGTTGTTTCAGATCACCGTCCGGCTGATGATGAAGAAAAAGAAGTTGAATTTGACCATGCTACTTTTGGAACCATTCAATTACAATCATTTTTCTCTGCATTAAACGAAATTAAAGAGGTCAAAACAGAAACATGGATTGATATTTTATCGAACAGAGCTCGAAAAACATTCGATATTGAATTGGCTCCAATTGAAATTGGAAACCAAGCCGACCTTACTTTTTTTGATCCGAGTGCGACTTGGACATTTGATTCACAAAATCTAATATCAACTCATGGATATAGTGTTTTCTTTAATAGAACGCTATCAGGTGAAGTTCTAGGAATAATAAACAAGGGCATTGCTTTAATTAAATAAATGGATGTCAAATAGAACTTTTTTAAGTCAGTTTTTTAAACAAAAAAGAATGGTGGGTGCATTAGCGCCAAGCTCTAGATTTCTAGCAGCTAAAATGTTGAATCACCTTCCGATTGAAAAAGCTTCGATAATTGTAGAATTAGGTCCTGGAACAGGAGTTTTCACTAAGAGAATTCTGAAAAGAATGGCACCTAACGCCCATTTAATTGTCATTGAATTAAATGATATATTTTTTGAAAATATATCTAAGACTTTTACTCAGCCTAATGTACATCTGCATCACGATTCTGCTGAAAAAATTGGTGAATTTATTCAATCTCTTGGAGCGAAACATGCAGATATTATTGTCTCCTCTCTTCCATTTACAGTATTTCCGAGTGAGATTCGAGATGCTATTTTAAACAAGATCCATGAGTTTTTGAATTCCAATGGTCATTTTGTTCAATTTCAGTACTCGTTGCATTCTAAAAAAGCTCTGAATCAAAGGTTTAATAAAACAAAAATTAAATTTACCCCCCTTAATTTCCCTCCTGCTTTTATTTACACTTGTTCTAAGGCGTAATCTAAGACTTGTCTTAAAATCTAAACTTTAGAGGTGAGTTCCTTACTACTTTTAACTATCTTTGCGCAAAATATAAGCTGCTCATGTTAAGTGTTAATAATCTTTCTCTACAATTTGGTAAACGCGTTCTTTTTGATGAAGTCAATGTAAAATTTGTCCAAGGAAACTGTTATGGTATCATTGGTGCTAATGGTGCTGGAAAATCGACTTTTCTTAAAATTCTAACCGGAGACCAAGACCCAACAACAGGTAGAACTGAATTAGAACCAGGAAAACGCATTGCTTTCTTGAAACAAAATCACTTTGAATTTGACAAAATTCAAGTATTACAAACTGTGATTATGGGACATAAACGCCTGTATGAAATCATGGTAGAGAAAGATGCTTTGTATGCAAAAGAAGATTTCACTGAAGCTGACGGAATGAAAACGGCAGAATTAGAAGGTGAATTTGCTGATTTAGAAGGATGGAATTCAGAAACGGATGCTGCTACTCTTTTGAGTAACCTTGGTATTGATGAGGCAAAACACTATCTATTGATGGAAGATCTTTCCAATGATTTGAAAGTTCGTGTACTTTTAGCGCAAGCATTGTTTGGGAATCCAGATGTGTTGATCCTTGATGAGCCAACGAATGATTTAGATTTAAAAACAATTTCATGGTTGGAAGACTTTTTACTAGACTTTAAAAACACAGTAATTGTTGTTTCCCACGATAGACATTTCTTAGATACCGTTTGTACGCATATTTGTGATATTGACTTTAATAAATTGAACATGTTTACCGGAAATTACTCCTTCTGGTATCAATCCTCACAATTAGCGGCGCGACAAAGATCTGATAAGAATCGAAAAGCAGAAGATAAGAAGAAAGAATTAATGGATTTTATCTCTAGATTCTCTGCCAATGCCGCTAAATCCAAGCAAGCAACCAGTAGAAGAAAAATGTTGGATAATTTAGATTTAGAAGAGATTCAACCCTCGTCTAGAAAATATCCTGGTATTACTTTTCATCAAGAAAGAGATGCTGGAAATCAAATATTAAGTATTGAAAATCTTTCTAAATCTGTTGATGGTAAAAGCTTGTTTAAAGATTTGACCATTACCATTAATAAAGGAGATAAAATTGCCTTCGTTTCTAGAAATTCCGTTGCTCTTACTTCATTTTTTGAAATTATAAGCGGCAATGCAAAAGCAGACACTGGAGAATTTACCTTTGGAACAACCATTACCACTGCATATTTACCCAATGATAACCACAGTTATTTTACAGACAAGACCTCTCTTATTGATTGGTTAAGACAATATGCTTTAGGTGATGAAGAAAGAGAAGAAGTTTATTTGAGAACTTTCTTAGGCAGAATGTTATTCACAGGTGAAGAAGCCATGAAATCTGCTTCAGTACTTTCAGGAGGGGAAAAAGTTAGGTGCATGCTTTCTAAAATGATGCTTGCAAAAGGAAACTTATTGTTGATGGATGAACCAACCAATCATCTTGATTTAGAGTCAATTACTGCATTAAATAACGCAATGCGCGATTTTCAAGGCACCCTATTGTTCACCTCTCATGACCACGAATTGGTCAATACAGTAGCCAACAGGATTATCGAATTAACACCTAATGGAATTATTGATAAAATGATGACTTTTGACGAATATTTGGCAGATTCTAAAATTACACAATTACAAGGAGAACTTTATTAATCTAGGCACTTTTGGAAACTATTGTATACCGTATAAACTGCCCCTCTAGTCACCAAAAACTACTTCATTTTGAAGCCAGTTTCCCTGCAACTCAAGAGCAAGTTCATTTACACATATCGGCATGGAGACCAGGTAGGTATGAATTGGCAAATTTTGCAAAAAACATAAAAAATTTCGCGGTCTTTGATGATCAAATGAAACCTTGTGCTTTTAGAAAAATAAACAAAGACACCTGGGAAGTTGATACATCGACAAGTACAAAAATTACCATAAGATACGCTTACTATTCCGCTGAACTCAATGCTGGTTCAACTTTCATTGATGACACTCAAATTTATATCAATCCGGTAAACTGTATTATTTATTCAGCAGAAACAAAAGAGTTACCCTTCGAACTTAATATTGAAGCTCCAAATAATTGGATTAAAATGAGTTCGATCTTAGTGGAGGACGGAGTGTTTAGAGCTATAAATTTTGATGAACTTGCAGATTCCCCTCTACTTATTTCAAAAAATCTACAGTCGGCAAGCTATCAAATCAAAGATACAACCTTCACCATATGGGTAAACAACCATAAACCCATTGATTGGAGGAAAATTATAGAAGATTTCTCAAAATTTACCAAAGCTCAAATAGAAACATTTGGAGAATTTCCCTCAAAAACATTTGAATTTCTAATTCATTGTCTACCCTATACCGCTTACCATGGCGTAGAACACTTAAAAAGTACCGTAATCACACTTGGACCAACACCTAAAGTATTTGGTGAACAATATAAGGAACTCCTAGGTATTGCATCCCATGAACTTTACCATGTTTATAATGTAAAAAGCATTCGACCAATAGAGATGCTTCCTTATGACTTCAAGCAAGAAAATTATTCGAGTTTAGGATATGTTTATGAAGGAATCACCACCTATATGGGAGATTTGTTTCTCTTAAAAAGTGGTGTTTTTACGCTTACAGATTATCTGAAAGAATTGAGTGAGCAGCTACAGAAACATTTTGACAATCCTGGCAGGTTCTCCTATTCTGTTGCCGAATCATCTTTTGATACTTGGCTGGACGGATATGTTCCTGGTGTTCCTGGACGAAAAGTTTCTATTTATACGGAAGGATGTTTGTTGGCATTTTGTGCAGATATTATGATTCGAAAAGCAAGTAATAATAAAGCGAATCTCGATGAAGTTATGAAACGCTTGTACTATGATTTCGCATTAAAAAACAAAGGAATTACCGAAAAAGATTATCGGAATGAACTTGAAAATATATCAGGCGCTTCTTTTAAAGATTTTTTCGATCATTATATTAATGGAACGCATTCCTTAGAAGGGATTTTAGTTGATTCATTAGATTATTTGGGATTAGAAATTAAACAAACACCATCAAAACTATATGCAGAAGGTCGTTTAGGAATAAAAACAATCAGGAAAAACGAAAAAGAAATTATCAGTGCAATTTTTCCCGGAAGCCCAGGAGAAATAGGTGGTTTGGCAATACATGACGAAATCATTAGTGTAAATAAAACTCCCATTAATAACAATTTAGACTTATGGCTTAATTATTTTGAAGATGATATTAAGAGCTTTGAAATATTTAGAGAGGGGAAATCAATTGAAAAATCACTTCCTGAAGTCAATCGATTCTTTTTTCAAACCCATGAAATTGAAGTGAAAAAGTCACTAATTCCAAGTCAACAAAAAGCAATCTCTGCTTGGGCTTTAGAAGGAGTTAAAGAATAAACTTTTTATTTTAGAGTTATAGATTTTCTTCAATGATGACGAAGGATTTTCATCAAAAAAGCGTCTAATGTAAAGAGCTACATTTTTATAAGGTTCATTAATAATTTCTTTTTAAATTTGATAAAATTTATAACCATGAAAAAAACACTAATTTGTTTAATTTTCGCACCACTATTTGCATCAGCGCAAAACTTTAACCTTACCAACGAAGCGTCAATTGGTTCCTTACAATCCCTATTTCTTTGTGATTCTAATACCTTTTCATATGCTGCTACCGTTGGTTCTAATGTAACTTGGGATTACAGTCAATTGGCTGGAATTTTTGGTGTCGTAAAAGATGTTCAAATAAAAGACGCCACCCTGGATCCAGAATACGCATCATTTTCAGGTGCACAAAAAACAATGGAGATTGGTTCTACCCTGAGAACTTTTTATTCTTCAGATGCAAGTTCTAGAATTTCTCAAGGATTTGTATTTAATGAAGTAAGTCTTGGAAATGTCGTTGCGTCATGGCCGGTGAATAATGAATTATTGATGAATTATCCCTTTGCACTTGGTTCGTCAACAAGCGATGTATTTGATGGTACCATCACAAGTACTACTACAGGTACTATTCCAACAAATGGTGTATCGGTTACTAGTGCCGATGGAATTGGGACACTTCTATTACCTGGTGGAACTAGTTATAGCAATGTATTGCGCTTTCACCTAAAAGATTCTGCTACTGCAATTGTATTTAATACACCAGTACATTTTGTCAGAAACCAATTTGAATATTACGATTTTACCATCAGTAACCTTCCAATTTTCTTATATTCAAATATTAAGGTTCAATCGGCCTTGTTAAACAATTCTAGTACGCTTGTGCTTTCTAAAGACCAACCCACCACCTTTGTTGGCTTAGAGGAAAATAGTATGGATTCCTTTACTATTTATCCTAATCCTGTTCAAAATAAATTAGAGATAGACGGGAGTCTTGATCCTAAAGAAATCACCATTTGGGATCTTAAAGGAGCAATTCAAAATTATACTTTAGAAAATTCAACGCTAGATGTAACGCAACTTCCAGCAGGCGTTTATTTAATAAAATCAGGAGTGTTTGTTAAGAAATTCATTAAACTTTAATGTCAACTGTTTGTTGAATTTTAAAACTATAATTCTATTTTTATTTAGTGTCTTCTTCTCGATTTCTGGCCAAACACAGGTAAATAATGGTCTATCTACTGAAGTTCGTGCTTATCTCTTCCATATCGTAAGAAAAAGCCCCATTTTAGAAAAGAATATGGGTTTAGCTTTTCAATATGTTGGGCCTAATGTTAAATTACAAGGGGGTGGCATTAATTATGATTCACTTGAATTATTGATCATTAATGAACCTACCTTATTAATCATCAGAAATGACATAATTGCTAAATCCCCAAAGGGAATTCTAGCTGAAGCAAGCAATAAAACTGCTCTTTGGGAACTCTGTAAACAAATTCAGTTGGCGCTCAATGGTGAAAAACAACAGACACTTATTACTTCATATTTAGATATTTTCTTTGATTCCCTTCCCAACACTGTAAAGAGAGGGAAAATCTATAATGAATTGTTAACACCTGCAACAAGTCCAATATTTCAAACGAATTTATCACTTAATGATCGCATTCAACTTTTAGAAGCGATGGGAATAAAAGACAGAAACGAACAAAAATTAATCTTCGATGCTCAAAGTTATGCGATAAACAAAACGGTAGAGACAAGAGCATTAGAGATTTTTAAAATTTTAGGGGGGCAAGTTTCCACCTTTGAAAATATTTTAATTGCATGTGGCGATGGCAGTTATACCAATGGATTATTGGAAGAAAGAGATAAAGATGAATATGGTGAATGGAATAAAGGTTTACCAAAAGCAATTGGTTTTTTTCCTTATGATGTTTACTTATCTGGAACTAAAAAACCTGAATTAATATCTAAGCGCATTGTTTCAAGATGGATAGAAACAGTAGGAATGGACAAAGAAACCGTTTTACATTTTGATGTTTGGGGTTACAATAGCACCAAGCAGACAACCGTTGTAGTAGAAAAAGATGGTTTTCAGTACCATTTGTTTGGATCAGAAAAAACAAGATTTTTATCGCCTGACTCTACCTTCTCTTCTGGCATTACCTTTCAGACTATCATCAATCAAATTATTGAGTACACCTTCAAAGATTTGAAGGGAAGTATTGAAGGAAAAGATGGGTATAATGCCATGATAAAACAAACACAAAATGACATTCAAGAAACCCTTCTCGCAATTCATAACAAAGAATCGTCTTATCATAATTTGAATAAAGTTGATTATGTAACTAAAAAAAGACCTTCTCGTGAAATGAGGAAATTAAAAAAGAATAATAAAAGTGATCAACCACTCAATTTACAACCAACTACAAAATCACGAAGAAAAGCAAAATCGAGTAATCAAGAGGAATTAGTGGACTTATATTTGCAATATGATGAACTTCAAAACAATCTTCAAAATTTAATTTCAGAAAAAGTTCCTATACATGAAGACTACTTAAAAAAGAAAAAGCTTGTAGATGCTTACACCTTACAAATGGGATTAAACTGGATGCCTTTTACCGTTAAGGATGGATTGTATTTATATAAAGATGGGACCAGATTTGACTTATACACTCAGGAATTCACTTTTCCTGCTACCAAGGAAAAATCATCAGTAGAGATTAGATTAATTTCAATTCCAGAAGATTTTGAAGGAGAAAATGCAGATGAAGTAATGTTGCACATGTCTAAGTTGGATGCTGAACCATTTTTTGATGCTAATATTCAATTGGAATTAATGGATGTGTTTGATTCTGATAAATTTAATTTTAGCACACCTATTTTTACCCTTAAAGACAGCAGTGACTTAAAAGTGATTTTTACCCAATTCAAAAAGAATCCAGTCCCTATTTTAGTTTATTTAGATGCCTATGGGATTGGTGAGTGGAATGGAGATAAAGTTCAAAGAGATCCAAAACAAATTGAAATTTCAAATTATCTAGGTGCTACTGAAGAGGAAAGAAAATCAAACAGAGCTTCAATAGATTTCAAGAGATTGAGGAGCAGCCGTTTATTAATTAAAATGGATCGTAACCTTATACTAAAGATTAATTCTTCTACTGATCCCGTTAAATCAAATCTAGATCTTGGTCTACTTGATTTAAATAATTTGTCTAAAGAGTATTCATTAACCAAAAATGAAGTACTATCTGCCCTAAGATGCATTGCTTTGTTGGATAAATTACAAAATGAACTGAATATGCAAGCAACAAAATACCTTTCTCAAAGTGATTCTAAAAAGTTCATTGACAAACTAGAGGAAGCTATAGGAAAGTCGAAAATTGAAATTGCAAATAATAAAATCAGAATCAAAGATTTTAAATAGTAAAGAATTCATCTGGGAAATTTAGCAGATACACTTGTTTTTTGGAGCGCGTTATACAGGTGTAGAGCCAACGAATATAATTTTCATTTCGCATTTGTTCTGGTAGAAAGCCAAAATCAATAAAAACAGATTCCCATTGTCCACCTTGCGCTTTATGAGCAGTAACTGCATTAGAATATTTAACCTGTAAGGCATTAAAATATTTATTCTTCAAAATCAATTGATAGCGTTTCTTTTTATTTTTCTCCTCGTAATAATCTTTTTCAATTTCAAAGAAAAGTGTTTTTAATCGATCGCGTGACAAACTCGGTGCTTCCACAGTAAGTGCTTCGAGGTTAAGAATCAATTCCATTGGTTTTTCATCTGGATAATCAACAAAAGAAATTTCTGCTGTTACGAATTCAAAACCATATAATTTTTCCCTTCTGCTGATTCTATTAATTCGGATTGTTTCTCCATTAGCGATAAAACCAATTAATGATTCAGGTTGCAGCCAAAAATAATTATTCTTAACCACCATGAGAATATCCTCTTTCGCTACATTTTCTTCATGACCTAAAATTCGAGATCTAATTTCACCGTTCCATTGATTGGCTCTTTTGTTTGACATGGTCAACAATACACATTCATCCATACCATGTTGGGCGTATGACTGTTCCAGTAATTCACTTAAATCTGCACCACCAATTCTTTGAACATCCGTTCCGAAAAAAGAAAATAAAGGCAAAGCAAAAGTCGATGTATTCCTCAATTCTGTTGCAGCATGTGTGATTTGAGAATCTGTAGCTTGACGGACGATTTCTTTCAATTCAGAATGAAACAATTGTACTTGAGGATATAAGTTTTTTAAATAATCAAGATCTAATGCGGGGGAATCTGTTTGTCCAACAGGAGGCAGCTGACCAGGATCACCCACCAACATGAGTCGACAACCTACTCCACTATACACATAATTCATTAAATCGGCCAATAAACTATTAGAAGAAGTTGCGTCCTCCACCCCAACCATGGAAGCTTCGTCTACAATAAAAAGAGTGTCTTTGTATAAATTTTTTGCTTTAACGAGACTGGTTCCAGCATTAAATTCACCTCCTACAAAATATATTTGTTTGTGTATGGTAAATGCCGCTTGCTTGGAGTAATTGGAAATAACCTTTGCTGCTTTTCCAGTAGGTGCTAATAAACGAAACTTGTTTTTATCTAAGAGTAAATGTTGAACAATACTTGCAATTAATGTTGATTTACCTGTTCCTGCATACCCTTTTAAAATAAATAGAGGAAAGCGCTCCTCTGATTGATAAAATAAATTAAAAGAATCTATTGCTTTTTGTTGGTCTTGTGTGTACTCCAGTTGTTTTAATTTACTCATTTTTTACGCTTCTCTCTTAGTAATTTGGATTGGAATACAGGTAATACCCTACTCTATATAAAAGTACTCGTTTTATTTACATGCAACAAATAGAAAAGTAATGAGCTAATTAAAAAATGAAGAATAAAAGGACTACATGACAAGGTAAAAAAATTGTAACTTTACACCTATTCACTAGGAAATAATACCTATTTTAAAATTTTAAAGAAGTCAAAATGACTCCACATCAACTCATATTTCACAAAGAGGGCATTAGAATCATCAGCAAAACTGCAACTGCTAGCAAAGAAGAGCACTATATATTACAATCAAATTCAATAGAGATGAAGATCGCCGAAGTAAAGTCCTTCATTAAGGATGTGACGGCTTCCTCATTTCTTCATGCTAAAGATTTCACTTGTTATTTTGATGTCAATCAATATACTTTAATTCCTAGTTCTGTTTATGATGCTGCGCTTATTGATCAATATTTTGAGTTAAATTTTGGAAAAATACAAAATGAATGCACTTTAACGGCACAGAGTTTACTTCACATTGGAATCACGAGTATTCATGAAATTCCTACTTGGGCTGCACAATTTTGTCAGAATATTTTTCCAGAACAAGCACTTAATCCGCTTCATATTCAATATTTAAAACAAGTAGAATCATTTCAAAATGATGCCATTGGAGGTGCGCTTTGCATTGGAGATCAGCGTTTCAATTTGCAATTGTTTCAACATGGAAAATTATTATTTAGTCAAGAAATAAGTTATCAAAATGAAGATGATATAGTGTACTATACTCTAGGGGCGTTCAAAAAACTACCTATTGATACTGCAAAAGGAAATATTTCAGTTTATCCTGTAGTTCAAGGAATAGATCCAACCCGTGTTATTGAAACCATTAATAAGATTAAAGATTTAAATGATTATTCATTTGTGATTCAATCATTTGACAACTATCAAAACGACCTATTGTGCGTATAATTAGCGGTTTTTTAAAAAGTAGACGCTTTTCAGTACCCCCTGGATTTCCTTCTCGACCTACCACAGATTATGCAAAGGAGGGTTTATTCAATGTTCTTCAGCATTCCGTAGATTTATCAGATATGCGTATTCTAGATTTATGTGCAGGAACGGGTAATTTGTCGTTTGAGTTTGTATCTAGAGGAGCAGGAAACATAATTGCAGTAGATGAAAATTACCGATGCACCAAATTTTTAAAATCAAATGCTATTGATTTAGGTATTGAGAATCAATACCAAGTTGTAAGAGCAGATTGTTTGCTCTATTTAAAAGGTAACACAAGTAAATTTGACTTAATTATCGCTGACCCTCCTTATGCGGCAGATTTTCATGCTCAAATTGTACAATTGGTTCAAGAAAGAGAACTTTTGCACCCCGATGGAATATTGATCATAGAACACGGAAAACAAACCGATTTAAGTGCCTTAACCAATTTCACATTTTGCCGTATATTTGGTAATGTACATTTTAGTTTTTTTGAAGCTTAACATGCAAAAAATAGCCTTATTTGCCGGTTCATTTGACCCTTTCACGAAAGGACATGAATCTATTGTCCTGAAAGCATTGCAAATTTTTGATTCCATTGTAATTGGAATTGGTACAAACACCTCTAAAAAAAGCTTATTCTCTATAGAAAAAAGGATTTCACATATTGAAAGGATTTTTAAAGGAAATGATAAAGTAAGTGTTGTTGTTTATGAAGGATTAACGGTAAATTATTGCAGCGAACATAATATTCACCACCTCATTCGTGGCTTAAGGAATAATAGAGATTTTGAATATGAAACCTCCATTGCACATGTAAATAATTCTTTAACCAATATCGAAACAGTTTTTTTTCTAACGGAGTTGAAATATAGCGCTCTTAACTCAAGTATTGTTAGAGAAATATTCAAAAGTAAGGGTTCCATTGATACTTTTGTAACACACTCAGAATTGCTCGTTTAATTTGATATTGAATTACTATGAAAAGAGTTTCTTTACTTCTATTGATCCTGAATGTTTTCTTAGTAAGTAGTACTGTAGCACAAATGCAAGTGAAGGGTATCGCAGCAGAATATGCCAAGTCAAAAATCACCTTAAGTTCAATAAGCGATTTTATTTCCAATAAGGAAACTCAACTTGCCTCTGATACCATAAATGAAAAAGGATATTTTAATTTAATTGTTAGTGCAGCTCAAATAAAGAATTTAGGATTGGAAAGCATACAAAAATACATCCTACGCATAAATAATTCTTATTCCTATTTGTATTTAGAAAATAGAAAATATTATATAGTTGAATTCCCTGCTCCTGAATACCAAGCAAGTACTAATAATGAGGTGGAATTAACTTTTTTTGATTTAGACAGTACTGATATTAATTATAAAATTTTAGGTTTTCAGGCATGGATGGATACCTATTTATCGGACATTTACTATACTAAAGAAGCCGATCATGCTGAATTCATTAAAAAAATCCAGTTATTTAAACAAGAAACAGCAGATGCTTATAGCCAAGATACATCAGTTTTCCTTTTAAATTTTATAAAATACTCTATAGGCCAAACCATTGATAACATTGCATTTTTAGGTGCTCCTTCACTTATAGATAAATACAATTTCTATTTTTCAAATAACCCTATATTGTATCAAAATGATGCCTATATGGATTATTTTAAAGGATTTTACAAACGATATTTATACCAATTAGCAGGAAATAACGCTACAGAATTTTATAATGCTGTTGCAAGTTCTGATTTACCATTTGCAGATAGTATTCTAAAAAGAGAACCTTTTTTTAAAAATCCTGAATTGCGTGAATTGGTCTTGCTAAATATATTAAGAGAAGAATACTATAGTAATTATTTGCCCAAATCAGGTACACTCCAATTATTGCAGCAATTACAAAAACAAAGTCTCTATAATAACATCAAAAAAATCGCTTTTTCTTTATACATTCAATTTAACGAATTAAACATTGGAAGTAAATTTCCTGATATCATTTTAAGTAAAAATGACATTAATGATAAATTAAGTAAGTTAAAAGGGAAATATATATATGTGCACTGTTATAATCCAAATAATAAAGAAAACATTTCAGAATTAAAAAGCCTTAAAAAATTACAAGAAAAATACGGACAAAAAATTAGTTTTATTACACTTTACTCAAAAAATGAAATTCCTTTTACTACAGCAGAACAAAGAAATCTTGAACTTATTACCTGGCCAAAATATGGATTTGAAGAAACTGATGAAATCTGGGAACAATTACAAGTAAAAACATTTCCATACTATCTTTTGATTGATGATACTTTTCACTTGTTTTCCGCACCTGCTCTTAGTCCAACACCTAATGGGAAATACGAAACGATCGAAAAAACTTTTTACGATTTAGATCATAAAGAGGACGAATAAGTTATTTTTTGAAATAAGCCCAAAAAATACCTGAAGCTCCTCCTGCTAAATGTGCGAAATGGGAGATGTTATCTGCTTTAAAAGACGCTAAGATTTCCTGTCCTAAATACAGCACGAGTACCAATAAAAAAGTGAGTGGTATTTCATTTGATTTAGAATGAACTAAAGTTGATAAAATGATTAGCATAAAGACAATTCCACTCATTCCAAGAAGGCCATTATCCCAAAAAAATGTATGAATAATGGCTGTAATGATTGCTGTAACCAACAACATCAGTAAGAATTGTTTGGATCCATATTTATTCTCAATAATTGGCGCAAGTAGCAGAAACATAGCTAAATTTCCCAAGAGATGACCTGTATCAGCATGACCAAAAATATACCCAAAAGTGCTGGCATACCAAACAACATTATTCTGTTGAAAATCACCATTTAAAATAAAAAATTGTGCTAATGGATCAGGAAAAGATCGAGCAATAAAGTAGGCCATTACAGCTATTGCTGAAAAAATTAAGGTAACCTTAGAATCAAAAGTAATTTTCATTTTATTCAATTTTTGCACTTAAACCTTTTTCCAATAATGAAGTACATTGTGGTTCTAATTCCTCATACATTCCATATTTAACAATACACTTTCCAGCTGTATGAACAATCCAAGCACACTGTTCTGCCTCCATTAATTTGTGTTTACAAGTAGCCATTAAAGAATTAATTACATGGTCAAATGTATTTACATGATCATTATATAAAACCAATGCGGATTCAGCGACAGATTCTTCCTTTTTCTGAATTAATTCAAGTGTTTCTGTTTTCATTTTTTCAAAAATAATTAAAATTGAACTTCTCAGCAGCTTTTATCAAAAATTCGAGTTCACTATCTTCCACCACTGAAAATTGAATTTGAAGTGTATTATTTGATTTTATTATCGAATAAGGAATGGAGCATTGCAATAACCAATCGTGTATCTGAGCTGTGAGAGACAAACTTTCCGTTTTCCATGTAAGATTTTTATTGGTTTCAGGAACTAAGTTTAAATGCATTTGAGCTAAATAAATTTGTTCGAATGGTGAAATATCGTCTCGATTTATCTTTCCTGAAATCAAAATTTCTTCCTTATTATTGTAAACAAAAGTTCCTACTCTATTTACAATTCCTAATTGTTTTGCCGCATTTTCTCTAATAATGTCTTGTCTAAACTGAACCCATTCTATTTTTGGAGGTGGTAGAATATCAAATACAGAAAAATCTATCGTAACCGAAGTTGCAATTTGTTCTTTAGTATTTATTACTGCTTTTTGAGCAAGATAATTTTGTGCTTCTTTAACTGTAATTCTATTTCCATTTCGATAAGCTACAATAAATGCATCTTTAACACCTTTATTGATAGCAAGTTTTTTTCTCTCCTTTGCATCCTCTAGATTAATAAATTTACCACTTGCATAACGAAGTAAACCATTAGGTGCTTTTGTGTAAGTCAATTCACTAATTCCAGGCAATTGTTCTTCTTTAATTGTTTTTGCAAATACTCCAACTTGAACCGTAATATAAACATCATCGTTTAAAGGCATTGTTTCATTAGACTCTTTAATTTCTTTATCTGCATTATAAATAGCTGCAAGCTCAATGTTTAAATCATTTTCATTATTTTTCTTACACAAGCCATTCAATTCATATTGTCTTGCCTGCGCGATACTAATCCTTTTTCCATCACAATAGGCTACAATGAAAGCATCATTATACCCAAGCTTACGAATTTGTCCTTTAGCATTAACCGCTTTAGCTATTTCTCCAAAAAATCCAGCCAAGTAACAAGTTAATCCATTGGGAATTACTTCTCCTGAAACAGGAGAAAACTCTCTGAATTTATCATTTGAAATCGGTTTTCTATAAGCGCCAATTTGTACCCTGTAAAATAATCCTGAAGGTAAATTCTTAAGAATTGGTAATGGAGCAGTACTATTCATTGGTATTATGGTGCCATTTGCATTCCAACCAAATGATTCTGGTAAAAAATTGCTTTCAAGGTTAGTTGGAACAATAGGTGATACCTGATCTTGCAACATTTTTTCAAAAGACGCTTGATTTTCAGTGGACCTAATTGCATTCTCTAATGTTACTTGTTTATTTAAAACATGCTCTATTTGAAGTAATATTTCACTTAAACTATTGGCTTTCTCCATTGAAGAGGAATTAAGTTCGTGAGCAATGGTATCTACTTGAATCATTTGTAATAGTTCTTGAGTTTTTATGATTTTTAATTGCTCAAGACTGTCCAGTATTATTTGTTGCTCTGTATATTCCATTCTCTGTTTTAAAAAGCTTGTATAAGCCGGTAATGCTGCCAATTGCTGAATTCTTATTTTATCAATTGATGCATCGAGTTCAAAGTTTAATTTTGTTTTATTTTTTTCATATTCAGAAATAATTGGGGAATCACTTATTAATTGATCAATGAATTTATTTTGATTATTATATACAGAAAGAACATTTTCATCAGCAATCAAAGGAATTTCACTTTTGAGGATGTCTTTTTGAATTTCAAGAATTTTGATTTTATCTGATTTGATTTTATTAAGTATTTCTTCTAATGTCGGATCCATAATCTTCAATAAATCAAGCTTTTCCTCAAATAATATAAGATTTTTTTGTTGATCATTAATCATTTGTACAGTACTAATCTGACCTGTTTTCAATGGGTCATTTTTCACATTTGTCGCTATAGGTATTGTATTTGTCAATTTTGAAATTGCATTATTCATTTCAATTATTTGATCGTTTGATGCACGATATTTATTTACAACTTCTTGAGTTTTCTCGCTTGTTTTATCAGTTTGGGAATTGACTTGTGTTTGTTCTTCTGTTATTGGATTCGCAACCAATCGCTCCTCTTCACTAGACTTGTTGGTTTGCGTATTATTTGAAGTTGGCTCCTCAGTCAAGGGATGCGAAGCCAAACGCTCCTCTTCGCTGGACTTGTTGGTTTGGGTGTTATTTGAAGTTGGTTCCTCAGTCAAGGGATGCGCAGCCAAACGCTCCTCTTCACTAGATTTGTTGGTTTGGGTGTTATTTGAAGTTGGTTCCTCAGTCAAAGGATTCGCAGCCAAACGCTCCTCTTCACTGGACTTGTTGGTTTGAGTATTATTTGAAGTTGGTTCCTCAGTCAACGGATGCGCAACCAATTGCTCCTCTTCACTGGACTTGTTGGTTTGGGTGTTATTTG
>CANJQZ010000003.1 GCA_947476515.1 Flavobacteriales bacterium | reverse complement strand
GTATTCACACATCCATTCGCATTGGTTCCCGTTACGGTATAGTTTTGAGTCGCCACGGGCGTAAATGAAGTAGCATTAGTTATCCCATTATTCCAAACATAGGAAGTTGCTCCCGATCCGGATAAAGTAACACCAGTTCCAGCACATACGGTTTGATTAGCACCCGCACTTACGGTTGGTAAAGCGTTAACCGTAACCGTAACTTGTGCTGTATTCACACATCCGTTCGCATTAGTTCCGGTTACTGTGTAAGTTTGCGTATTCGCCGGTATGAAATTCACTCCGTTTGTTACACCGTTGTTCCATGCATAAGTTGTCGCTCCAGAACCGCTAAGGGTAAGCGTTGAACCTGCGCAGATGGCTTGATTTTGTCCAGCACTTACAGTTGGAATGGCATTTACCGTAATGGTTTGCGATTGCGTGGTGGAAGCCCCGTTCATGGTAATGGTACAGGTGTAGGTAGTAGTTTGTGTGGGTGAAACCGTAATGCTTGGCGTAGTGGCCCCACCCGGACTCCAAGAATAGGTGGCTTGGCCGGCATTGTATAATTGGGTGATTTCTTGCTGCGTTAAGGCGCGGTTCCAGATGCCGATGTCGTCGAGTATACCACTATAATATGAATTGCCACGATGACATCTCCCAAAATTTACTGGCAAATCAACCGATGTATTATAAACACCGGTTCCTTGAGAATTTGAAAGATTGCATAAAACACCGTTCACATAAACTTGAAAATTATCTAAGGATACTCCTCCTACGACCACGATATGGTACCAATTCGCTTGATTGTAATTTGGAATTTGAAAGGAACGAGAACTACAATCTGTATTTATTTCAATGGAACCATTATTATCGATAATTCTGAAAGCATCACCACATCCTGGTAAATCAACGGATCCGCCATAAGCAATCAAATCACCAAAAGTGCCATTTTTCCAAAGTGAAAATGATCTTGGATTATTTGAGGAAATACCGAGATAATTTGTGATGATATAATTATTATTAAAACCATAGGCTGAATTTACCGAATTAAATCTATCATTATTAAGTGTTGCCCCATTCACCGTTCCATTGTTTCCATTACCTGAAGCATCATTGGCGTTACCACAGAAAGGCCAATAGCCGATATTGCCATTATTTAAGGACGGAGGCAAGCCCGTATTTGTGCAGGAAGTTCCCGCATTGTTTACTGTTGCTGTAATCGTTGTACTTTGCCCCGAACACAGGTTAGCACTTGTTGTTGTTAAGCTCGCCTGAGGACTATTGTTAGCATTGTACAAATTCGTAATTTCTTGTTGTGTTAGCGCTCGATTCCAAATGCCGATGTCGTCAAGTTGCCCTTGAAAATAGCTGTCTAACTGACCATTCCATAATAAGGCGCCAAATCTAAAATACGGAGAGCCCAAAAAATTTGTATTGCTGTTGTAATTTATAGTATTAATCAATATGCCATCAATATAAATTTTTAACAAACCGAATTCTGAAACACTCACCATTGAATGCCATTGATTGTCATTGTACGAATTTGTAGACAGGGCATCCCATCCATTAGGTGTATTTCTAATGGAGCTACCCACCTTGTTATTAAAAGTGTATGACCAAAGGGCTAGCCAGGTTGATATAACTTGATCTCCACCAGAGGTCGATGAATAATCTGAAACCATTACCATATCACCAATTTGGCTTCCTAGACTTTTAAACCAGCAATTTACCGACCATGAAGAATTTGGATTACCTATTTGATTATTTAATGCTCCTATATCAATTCTAGAACTGCCATCAAAACTATATGCGCTATTTGCCACCCCAAAGCGATCTGTCGTAAGGGTCGCTCCATTCACTATGCCGTTATTCCCATTCACACTCAGGTCATTCGCATTACCCGTAAAAGGCCACCAACCCACAAGGCCACTAGTGGGCACATAAGAAGGTGTTTGAGCAAATATATGACTGCTAAATCCGACTACTATCAAACAGAGAGATAAAATTTTTTTCACAAGTAATTATTTTTAGAAATTGGTGCTTTTTTTGAAAATTTAGGGCTTTGAGAGAATTACAGTCATCCCACACCAAAGTAAATGAATTTGATTTTTAACTTAGAAGTAAATAAAGTGAATAAGTGTGAACTATACTTTTTCCCCTATTTTATTATTTTTTAAAGCGTGAGAGACTTTCTCATTGAATATGAGAATTTTCATCCTACTGTCTTGCGGATGGTGGCTTTCAGAAATTACTTTTTCTTCCTGGAGTTCATCTTTGAAATAGAACTCAAGTGCTTGTTTTAGCCCTTTAAGTAAGGTTTCTCTTCTTTTTTTCAAGGTATCTATGCTGGGGTTATCCTGTCCAACAAAATCATTAATTTCGTTCATTTCAATTTTTAGATTCCCTTTTGTTAACCAGAAGTTTAATACCTCTAGCTCTACCTTTTTGAATTCATATAATTTTAGATCTTTGGGTTTAGATTCTGATTTCTTTCTGCTGCCATTAATCAAATAGATTATTAAAAGTACAAGCAGTAAAGCGCCCAGGGCAAGCAGAATTGAATAATTGAAAGGGGATGTTTCAGGAACAAGTAGCCCTCTTGTCTCAATTTTATTTATAAAGAAGTCATTTTTATTATAGACCATAATCTCATAACAACTGCTATTGGGCGAGGTAGAGAAGGCAATTATTTTATCACCCACCCCTAAAATATTATAGATTTGAAAGTTCCCTGGATATAAAAATTTATAAATTTTATTTTTTTCGTAATCTAAATGATAAAAATAGCCTTTCATTACTAGAAAAGGAGAGGGTTCGGTTTTATTGCAAAGATCAAAAAAACGAATTTTTAAATTGAGCTTCCCTAATTTACTCCAACTTAGATGATTCAAGTCAAAGGAATAAACTTCTGTTGAATCTCCAGTATAATTTGGTTTAAAGACGATAAGATTCAACTTATTTTTTAGTTTAGTTGCATACCTATTTAATTCGGCGCTTGGAATTTCTCCCGTGGAGGTGACTTTATACCATTCTTTAGATGTAAAATTATATGCAGTTGTCATATTTTTATATAAAAAATACCCATATCCGCCAAATATGTAGGGTGTTCCTAGATGCATAAAAATCTCTCCATTAAATTGATTTTTATGATGAAAGGAATGATCAATTCTTATTATGGAATCATGTTGCCACCTGTAAACTTGCCCACAACCCCGATCAACAAAATAGGCATTATTTAGCTTGTCTGTTAATATTCTGTAGCCTTTAGAAAATTCTGAAAAAATATCATAAGAATCTCTGTAATAAGGCAAGACTTGTTTTTTACCCGTATTTAAATTGATTTGCGTATAATGAATGGAATCGTCAAAAATTATTAAACTATTTTTTTTAGCATCAACAAACATTAAATCTGTTCTTTGATTTAACTCAACACGAAAAATTTGGCCAGAAGCGCCTGTGACTATAAAATATAGAAGTGCTAGGGAAAGTAAAATTTTATGGTTCAACATACCATTCAAAGTTAGTAGAATTGTTCACTGCGCTAATGAAAAATTGAGTGAAACAAATTTACTCCCCTATTTTCCCCTATTTATAGCGCCTGCAAAAAGTTAAGATAAAATGGGGTTGAGAAATTCATTTTCTTCAATCGCTTTGACTTTAATACTAACTTTAAAGCTTAATCGTCATGTTAAGTATTTTCTAAATCACAAAACAAATAAAAGCGTGGACTTACCTTTTTCAATTAGAGAAATCAAATTCAAAGCAGTGATTTTCCTGTCATTCACTTTTTTAGTTGCAACATTTCATGCACAAAACTTTGATATCGACCTCTTGAAAAAAATAAATGTGCAAAGGAATATTGCATTGGATCCTATGTTTAAAGGAATCACCAACAGTGTTACCCCGTTGACTATAGGCGCTCCCATCCTTATTTTTTCTGCCGGACTGATACATAAAGACAGTTCCTTAAAATCAAAAGGGATACTTTTGGGAGAGACCTTATTGGTAAATGCCTTTATTACCACTGCTCTAAAATTATCTATTCAAAGAGATCGACCCTTCGTGACATATAGTTTTATTGATCAACAAGCTAAAGCTGGATCTTGGTCTTTTCCTTCTGGACATACATCGAGTGCTTTTGCTCTTGCGACATCCTTAAGTATGGCCTATCCGAAGTGGTATGTAATTGCTCCTTCGTATTTGTGGGCAAGTTCCGTTGGGTATTCTCGTATGCATTTAGGAGTTCATTATCCAAGTGATGTGCTAGCGGGAGCGCTGGTAGGAACAGGATCGGCATTTCTTTCTAATGTTTTGAACAATTGTATCCATAAGAAAGTAAAGGAAAAAGCTCAAGCAAAAAGACTATAGGAACTTTAGTTTTTAAATATTGTATCAAAGATTTTCAAAATATAGAGCACAAAAAAAGCCGCGGTGAGCGGCTTTTTTATTTTATAAAGAATTTATTTAATTCCTAAAAATGCTTTAGCTTGTTTATCGTCAGGGCTTAATGTATGTACTATTGTCCAACATTCCTTTGCTTTTTCAGCATTCTTTGCAGGTGAATTCACATAATAATCACCAAGATACTTGCATGCCTCAATCACCGTATTCTTTGTTTTATCCGTTGCTCTTTCTTCTGCAGTAGGCACAAGTGTAAGAATGGTATTATAGGCATCAAAAGCTAACCATTGTGTCTTTTCTGGATCTTGCATAAGTTTAGTTCGTGCCATCCATAAATAACCTCCAACATATTTGCTTGACAATTTATTTACTTTAGCAAAAGCACTGTCTGCAGCGATATAATTTTTTGGTCCAAAATAATACGCTTTACCTAAATCAAAATACTCAGCAACAGTAAGTTTGTCTTTGGTAATCTTTAATTCATAGGCAGCGATTGCTTTATCATATTGTTTTGTTTTGAAACATAATTTAGCCAAATCACTCGCCAATTCTATAGCAGCATTAGCATTTAACATAGATGCTTTTTCAATTTCTATAATCGCTAAGGAGTCTTGACTATTCTTGGAAAGTAATAAACCTTTGTATTTATAATCTAGGTAAATTACTTTTTCAGCAGGAACAATCGCAAAGAAAGCTGCGCTTGATTTCAATCCTTGAACTGGCCCATCTGCTATAGTAGCACATTCGTAGTAAGAATAAGTCAACATTCGTTCAATGTAGAAATTATTGAAAGAGTTTTTTTGTATGTCTAACAATTCTGGAATTGCTTCACAATATTGTTTACCATTAAATAAAGCCGTTGCATAGCGATATCTTGATTCATAAGTATTGTTTAAAGACAAGTACTTTTTCCAGTTCTCAATAGCTTTTTTAGATTGATTAAACATCATATTTAATTCCGCATTTTCTCTATAAGCCGGTGCATAAGTTGAATCAATACTCTGAGCTTCTTTATATTTTTCATTCGCTAAATCATAATTTTTAGCGCGTTGATATAATTTAGCCGTTCTAACAATTCCTCTAGGTGATTTTGAGTTTATTGTTAGTACCATGTTGTATGATTTTATCGCTGGCGAACCATCTCCAGGAGTTTTTAGATTCAAAGCATCTCCCATTAACAAATGCCCATCTTCATTTTTCGCGTCTATTTTTGTAGCGATGGTCAAAATTCGAATGGCTTCGTCAAGATCTTTTTTCTCAGAAGTTATATAAGTTGTTGCGATACAACGCATAATCTCCGCATTTTTATTTTTAGAAACCTTTAAAGCTTGCGCAAAAAGAATTTTAGCTTTTGCTTCATCGCCGCTTACCCATGCAGCTTTACCTGCACTCACTATTGAAATAGGAGCAGTTGGCTCAACTGTATATGCTTTATTCCACTCTGCAACCGCTGAATCTTGTTCCCCTTTCGCAAAATAGTTTTCACCTGCATAGAAATGGTAAGATCCATTATTAGGAAGCGTTGCAATTAATTTATTAAATTCAATCGTCGCTTGAGCAAAACGCTCATTTTCAGTTTTATTGATGGCGTCTTTTAATGTTTGTCCGAATAAAGTTGTATTGAATAAAATTGCAATTACAACGAGTTTAGTAGTGTTCATGTCTAGTTTTTCTTATTGGTTAAATTGACTAAATCAATTCTCACGCCAAAAATAGAATTCTCAAGGCGAATTGCAAAATTTCTTTTAAAATAAAGCGCTAAATCACCCATTTATTCTGTTTCGAGTGAGATTAATCTAATAGGTGAATTGGCTGGAACCAAAGCTGATTTTTGAATAATTAATTGTCCTTTTTCCCCTTTCATAAATAAAATGAAGCCAGCGGCAAGCCCGGCTTTCTTGGCTTTATTAATCATCCAGATTTCTCTTGTTAAAGGATATTCTTTGGTGTAGATATAAGAAGCGAATGGTTTATAATAAGAAGTAGTTTCATCTTTTGCAATAGACATAACTGTGATTCCATTTACAAAATTAAGGGCATCAAAATCATCTGCATCAGAGATCCAATTTAATCCAATAATTCCCAAAGCATTTTTATTTTCTTTTACATAAGAGATAACTTCAGCATTAGATTTTACTGCAAACATATTTACAGGCACCTTTTTTAAATCGAAAAGTCTTTTGAGGTAAAAATAATTAGCTGAGTTTTCGTTATCAAAAACAATATTTATAGGTGTTTTTAAAGCAGGCCATTGTGTTGTTTTCCCAAGTAAAATATCTTTTAATTCACTTAATATTAAGATAGAATCTGGATTAGAAGGATGGACAATTAAAGCCAAAGCATCTTCAGCAATTTTATCGCTGCGAACTTCTACTTGTGCTTTTTTCAGTTCCTTTTTTTCTAAAGAAGTAAAATCTCTTGAAATACAAATGGTTTTTATTTTATTGTCATAGAAGGCTTGAATTATATCTCCTTCAGATTTATATACAGGTTTAATTTCACCCCTTGGAAATTGACTTTCGAAGGTATAAATACTGGTGTCAAAAAGTGGTTTGAAGGATTCTTCGATATAAATTTTTGTAGCGCCTCTACTGTGGGTGTCTTTACTGTAGGCAAATGGATTCTCTTCGTCATTGCAGGCACTTAATATTACTAATATCAAGGGTAATAATAAGGTGAAATAATTAATCTTCATTTTCATCTCCTTGTTTTTTAAGGGACTTGTAAAGTCTGTAGGATCTAAAAATAGCATAGGCGATTAGAATCGTAATAAGAATAATTCTTTTCGTCCCATATAAATTTTCTTCCATAAGCGAAGTGCTTATTAAAAAATAAGCCATTACAAAGCTCATTAGAATCGAGAAAACAGAAAGGAGAGCACTTACTTTATGCATAATATAAAGAAATAAAAAACCCCGAATGAATTCACTCAGGGTTTAAACTAATTATTTAAAGTTATTGTAATTGGAAGTTTATTGGTATTAGACAGTAAGAAGCTACACTTCTACCATTTAATTTTGCAGGTTTCCAACGAGGCATAGCCTTAATAGCTTTGATTGCCGCTCTATCACACTCTTCACAATCTGGAACACCTTTTTGAACTTGCACTTGTGAAATCACTCCTTCAACACTTACAACAAATCTTAAGAAGCATTTCCCTTGAATGTTATTTGCAATAGCAGTTTCTGGATAATCTAAGTTCTTTTTAATGAACTCCATCATTTTTGGATAACCGCCATCAAACTCTGCTTCTTCATCAACAAAAGTTTCCGGTTCAGGTGCTTTTGTTTCTGTTGGAGGTGTGTCTCCAGTTTCAACGGGAGGGTCAAAATTATCTGGATCCCCTTCTTGTGTTTTATCACTTGCCTTTGTTTTGTCAAGATCATCTTGTAATGGAATGACATCATCAGTAGGAGTATCCGTTACGATAGGCGGCATAAATGCTACCGTTTCTTCCATTGGAGGAGGAGTCTCTTCTGGTGGAGGCGGAACAACTTTCTCTTCAGGAGGCGTAACCATCGATATTTGAGTTTGATCTACAGGTTTAGCAATGATTTTTGGCTCAGGTAAGTTTTTATAGATTACCCAAGAGGTATAAATTAATCCAATTAACAGGAATAAACCTCCCATAATGTATACCATTCGTTTCTCATAATTGGATCGTATCGCATAAGCACCATATGCTCTGTTGCGATGTGCAAATACAAGCTCATTTCTGTTAGATGAGGTTACTTGTTGCCAAGTTCTAGCGGAAAAATGGTCGTATAAAGTAACGAATAATACAAGGACGATAATACTGATAATTGCTGTCATGTTACTTGATTTTAGTTTTCAATAATACAAGTTCTGCTGGCATCAAATCTACAGGGGCAATGACACCGATTTCTGCAATTTTTAATTCATCCACTAAATCGATGAAATTTTTGCAAGTTGCTTTGTCGTCGGTTTTAATTAATACTTTCAATGCCTCTTTATTTTTCTTGGAATCAGATAATAAACGCAAATAGGTCGTATCCTGAATTTGTTTATTTTCTAATTTCTTGCCGTTTATTTTTTTCTGACTTAAAACATATTCATTTCCGTCAGCTAAAAGTTTCCTTACACCTTTCGTGCCAAAGTCTGTTTCTTCAAAAACAGTTGGACCTTTAGGCCCTGGTTTCGCTGCTGGATAAAACTGACCAGTGTAATAGTAGATTTTATCTTCAGACAATATGAAGGTAATGGCATTATTAATTTTAGGTTGATCTTTAGGTGGGTTTTTCGGATCTATTTTAGCAGGATAAACTAAACTCATCACCTTCGGTTTACTGAAAGTAGAGGTAAGAACGAAAAATGTTAAAAGAAGGAAAGCTAAATCTACCATTGGCGTCATATCGACTCTAGTAGAACTCTTTTTTGCTCTCTTTTTACCTTTGCCATGGCCACCGCCACCGCCTTCTGCAATTTCTGCCATATGTATTTATTTTACAACGGAGCCAACTCCATTGAAGTAATGAAATTCAAGTTATTTATGTTTAAGTCTCGGAAAACATCAATTACTTTTTGCGCTTTAAAATATAGTGTTTTACTATCAACTCTTAAAATAAACTTAGGTTTATAGTCAATTGGATCGGGGTTTAATCCATTCATTTTTGCCTCCATAAAGGAAGTTTTTCCGGTATTCAATGCTGCAATATTCCCATAATAGATCCAATCTTTAAGCTGGTTAGCAGTTGAATCTGTATAAGGTATTGCTTCGGTTTTGAATGCTTTTCTTGCATCAGACTCCATATCAATATAAGCAGGCATTTCATTCATCTTACAGCCAAAGCTTGACATGTATGTAAATTCATCCATCTGTCCTTGAGTGAAACCAACTTTGTATTTAGCTGACATTGCAGTTAAAAGCTCTCTTCTAGCTTCAGGGTCCGACATATTAAAGAATACTCTTCCGTCTTTATCTACTGTTACGAGAACAACATTTTCGGGAATGATCACATCACTAATACTCGATGGAACATCTACATCAACTGGTTCTGATGATCTGAAGGATGCAGCAAGCATAAAAAAAGTAACGAGTAAGAAAGCCAAGTCCACCATTGGCGTCATGTCTATACTTGGACTTCCTTTAGGTATTTTAATCTTTGGCATCTACTTTTATTTAATATTCAATTAGTAAAGTATCTTAGTTCGAAGAAGAAAAATCTTGAACAATGGTAAAACTTGCTTCATCAATACTATAAGTCATAGAATCAATTTTAGTTGAAAAGAAGTTATACATAATAATTGCAATTGTTGAACCTGCAATACCAAAGAAAGTATTGATTAAGGCTTCGGAGATACCAGTTGCTAATTGCGCTGTATCAGGAGCTCCTTGAGACATGGCAGCAAACGAACGAATCATTCCCATTACCGTCCCAATCAAACCAATTAAGGTTGCGATGGAAGCACAAGTAGAAAGAATCACTAAGTTTTTAGAAAGCATAGGCAATTCTAATGAAGTTGCTTCTTCTAATTCTTTTTTCAAACTCTCCACCTTTTGTTCTTTATTCATTCCTGCATCACCTTGTACATGACTGTATTTTTCTAAACCAGCACGAACAACATTTGCAAGGGAGCCTCTTTGTTTATCACATTCAGCAATGGCAGTATCAATTTGTTTAGCAGCTAAAAGATCTTTTATTTTACCAACAAAAGAATCGATTCTACCACGACCTTTCGCCATAGAAAGCGTAACAAATCTTTCAATTGAAAAGATAATAATGATTAAGTTGATAGCAACTAATATAGGTACGATAAATCCACCTTTATAAATGGTACCCATTAAATTACCATCAATGGGTTCTGCAGTTGGATCGTTATCTACAAAGTTTCCTGGATCTCCAAAAATGTATTTGAAAATTAATACACCTGCGATAAGTGAAATCACAATGGTTAAAATTGCCATCAAAGACGAAAAACCACCTGATGTTTTTTGTTTCTTAAGCGCTGTTGTTTTTTGTGTTTTAGTCATAATTCTAAGTTTTTTTTATCCTTTAATTTTACGATTTGTGACAAACTTAGCACTTTTTTTTAAGATTTAAAATTTTTGTCTGCTTACACGATTTAAAAAATAAAAACTTAACATTCTCTTTACATAAATAATGCCAAAAATAAGGTCCTTTTTTATCTTTATAGGAAATGATATTTCATTTTAGCAGAGGGATAATAAACTGAAAATAAAACTAAAAGAGCCGGAATTGTTTTAGATTTCTGAAAAATTAAGGTCAAAAAAAAAGCACCCATGGTGCTTTTTAAAATATTTATAATTTTTTATTCATTGTCTTCGAATACACGCTTTGGCTTAAGTCTTTCAAATAATCCTAATGTTATCCAATAAGGTAATACAAATCCTAAAAGAAAAAACAGCATCCAAAATGCCATTCCAAAAATTAAAAAAAACAATACTATACCAAAACTACTCATCTTCTATTATTTTTGTAATCGTTACGCGGTAAAATTAAATATTAAAAATCAAATAATCATAAAAAAATGCAATTTAGAATAGAAAAAGACACAATGGGGGAGGTAAAGGTGCCTGCAACTCGTTATTGGGGAGCTCAAACGGAGCGTTCAAGGAATAATTTCAAGATCGGTCCAGCAGCATCAATGCCTATTGAAATCATACATGCTTTTGCTTATTTAAAAAAGGCTGCAGCCCATGCCAATCATGATCTTGGTGTTCTTCCGATAGAAAAAAGAGATTTGATCTCAAGCGTTTGCGATGAGATTTTAAAAGGTATGCACGATGGTGAATTCCCATTAGTGATTTGGCAAACGGGATCTGGAACACAATCCAATATGAATTGTAATGAAGTGATTGCAAATCGAGCTCATGTAATAAATGGAGGTAGTTTGATGGATGACGAAAAGGTTTTGAATCCAAATGACGATGTAAACAAATCACAGTCATCCAATGATACTTTCCCTACCGCAATGCATATTGCAGCCTATATTATGGTTACTGAGGTGACTTTACCAGGGATGGAACACCTGCGCGCTGCTCTTCAAACTAAAGTGATAGCATTCAAAGACATCGTAAAAACAGGAAGAACCCATTTTATGGATGCGACTCCATTAACTTTAGGTCAAGCATTTAGCGCTTATGTGGCACAATTAGACAATTCCATTCGTACTATAAAAAATGCACTTGTTGCCGTTTCTGAATTGGCATTAGGTGGAACGGCAGTTGGAACAGGCTTAAATACTCCAAAAGGATATGATGTTCTAGTAGCGCAAAAAATCGCGGGATTCACTGGTCGTCCTTTTATAACGGCAAAAAATAAATTTGAAGCTTTGGCAGCACATGATGCCATGGTAGAATTGTCAGGGGCATTAAAAAGATCAGCGGTATCCTTGATGAAAATAGGAAATGATATTCGCATGCTATCTTCCGGACCTCGATGCGGTATTGGTGAATTAATAATTCCAGACAATGAACCTGGTTCTTCTATAATGCCGGGTAAGGTGAATCCTACACAGCCTGAAGCCTTAACGATGGTTTGCGCACAGGTGATGGGAAATGACATGACGGTTGCAATAGGCGGTTCCAATGGACATTTTGAATTGAATGTCTTCAAACCTGTTATCGCTTCCAATGTGCTTGAGTCTGCTCGACTTCTCGGCGATGCATGTGTTTCATTTACCGACAATTGTGCTGCTGGAATAGAAGCGAATTTGCCAATGGTTAAAAAACATTTAGACAACTCTTTGATGTTGGTAACTGCCCTCAATACAAAGATTGGTTATTACAAGGCTGCTGAAATTGCAAAATATGCCCATAAAAATGGCACTACATTGAAAGAAGCAGCTGTTGGTTTGGGTCATGTGACTTCTGAAGAATATGATTTATATGTTGACCCTTCAAAAATGATTGGCTCACTTTAATTGATATTCCGTAAATGAAAAAAGTATTTTTCTTGTTGAAACAAGCTGCTATCTTTTGCATTTCAATTTTTATTGGTGGTGCAGTAAATATGAGTTTAATAAGAATCAGTGGAAAAATAATTCCTCCACCTCCGGGTTCTAATTTACAAACTACAGAAGGATTAGTAAAAGCAATGCATTTGATGGGTCCAGAGCATTTTTTATTTCCTTTTCTTGCCCATGCATTTGGAACTTTTGTTGCTGCAATTTTAGTGAGTAAATACTGCAATCTATGGTCTAATACTGCAGCTTATTCTGTTGCAGGGTTATTTTTTATTGGAGGATTAATGATGGTGCTGATGCTTCCCTCCCCTTTGTGGTTTACTCTAATGGATTTACTCTTAGCTTATTTTCCAATGGCTTTTCTAGCATTAAAATTCAGTAAGCCGTTGAAGAAGAAGGAATAATTCCTTATCTATTTGACGGCTCTTAATTATCCCACAAGACTAATTTTTAACCCCGTGAGGGGTTGAAGATCATTCGTAAAAACACAAAATACACCCCTTCTAAATAATTTAACCGCAGAGGGGTTGAATATCAATAGCTGGATAAAATCCAGCGAAAAAATAAAAACAAATTCCTTTTTGGCATGTATTTTTGTTTAAAATCATGCCAAAAAGATATTGTGTTAAGAACGCGATCAGTCAAAATTCTATTTATTCTTAGAACTAAGATCTTCTGTTTTCCAATGATTAGATAGAACAAAATTATTAGCGCTTCTGCGAATATAGTCTGCATATTTTATACTGCTTTGTGTCACTGGAATCTTCTTCACGGGTTCCTCATAAAAGGCGCAATACATGCAACAAGCCGTAGCAAAGGAACCTAATTTACTTGGATGTCCTCTGTCTGGCTGGTGCAATTTAATTTTTGGGTTTTTGGATTTTAAACTTTTCCAAAACAACCCAACCGGAGCAACAGAAGCGTCAAATAATTTTGCCACTTCTAGATATTCTTTTGCCACCAAATTGGTCATCTTGCTGAAAGTATTTGCTTTATGAATAGGTTTATATCCATTTTTGTAGGCCCAAGTCATGTAAAATACAATCTGTGCATCCGGATTTCTTTTGTGAATCGCATGAATCATTTTGCGGAGGGCAGGTAAGGTGCGTTTCTGTAAATAAGCATCTCCTTTCAAAAAATCTCTACTGGATCCTTGAAGTACAACAATGTCCCATTTTTTCCATCGAATGGCTTTAAATAATTCTGGTCTGCCTATATGCTGATAGAAAGATGTTTTACCTCGCACATTCCATTGCACATCAACTTGTTTTCCATTGCTTTTTGCTAAGTCCCCAAACATTTTAGGCAAATGATTTCTATAGGTAAAGGAATTACCAATGAATAAAATATGCTGAACTTCTTTAGAAAAAACTCCAGAGGCAAGAAAAATTATGATCAGAAGTAAGGTGAATTTTATCTTCATTTCCTTTTCTTGTTTATAAATTTATGTCAATTGAATTACAAATGGTATTTTCGTACAAGCGTGTAAACATAAGTAAATTTACTTAAAATTAGAAGGGATTGAAAAACTGAATATAGCAATCACTTTTATCTTAAATGTTAATTATTAGTTCTTTCTAATGGTTAGAAATGCCTACTTTAACTAAGTCTAATAATGAAAGATAGCTCTAGTACTCCATCTGAAATAAAAACAGGATTACATCCAAGAAATGTACATCGAGAACGGTATGATTTTAATACATTAGTGAGTTCATTTCCGAGTTTAGAGCAACATTTAAAAATCAATAAATTCGGAGATACAAGTATTGATTTTGCCGACCCAATCGCCGTTAAAAGTCTCAATACAGCTTTATTGTTAAGTTGTTATCGTTTGAAATTTTGGTCCATTCCCTCAAACTTTTTATGTCCACCAATTCCTGGAAGAGCAGATTATCTGCATTACTTAGCAGATTTAATGGATAGCCAGGTTAAGCTTCGAAATCGATCCCGTCGTTGTTTAGACATTGGAACTGGCGCCAATTGTATTTATCCTCTTCTTGGAGTACAAATTTATAATTGGGATTTTGTAGGCGTTGATTTCAATGAAAAAGCATTGGAAATTGCTCAAATAAATATTTCGAACAACGATCTCAACCATAAGATCACATTAAGAAAACAAGAGAAGGCTGAAAATGTATTTGAAGGTATCGTCTTACCAGGAGATTATTTCGACTTGACTATGTGTAACCCACCATTTCATTCCTCTGCTATTGCTGCAAAAGAAGGAAGTGTCAGAAAAATCAAAGGGCTAACCAACAAAAACACAAAAGAACCAGTATTAAATTTTGGTGGACAAGCAAATGAGCTTTGGTGTGAGGGAGGTGAATTTCAGTTCATAAAACAAATGATTTTACAAAGTGTGGCCTTTGCTCATCAGTGCTTTTGGTTTACAACCCTTGTTTCAAAAAAAGAACACCTGAAGCCTTTAGAAATAATATTAAATCAAAAAGGAGCAAAATCAATTCAGGTAATCCCAATGCAACAAGGAAATAAGATGAGTAGAATTTTGGCATGGTCATTTAAGGAACTAGAAAGTTAAGAGGGAAAATGTCAATAAATATTCCTTATTTTTGCAGCATAAAAATATAAGCATGTCAAAAATTAGTGTAGCAAATCCAGTAGTTGAATTGGATGGTGATGAGATGACAAGAATCATCTGGAAATTTATCAAGGATAAACTTATCTTGCCTTATGTAGATTTAGATATTAAGTACTATGATTTAGGTATTGAAAAAAGAGATGAAACCAATGATCAAATCACAATTGATGCAGCGGAAGCTATCAAAAAGTATAAAGTTGGGATCAAATGTGCGACGATCACACCTGATGAAGCAAGAGTTCAAGAGTTTAATCTGAAATCTATGTGGAAATCTCCCAATGGTACGATTAGAAATATTTTGGATGGTACAGTTTTCAGAGAGCCCATTGTGATGCAAAATGTTCCAAGATTGGTAAGTAATTGGACGGCACCTATTATTGTTGGTCGTCATGCTTTTGGAGATCAATATAGAGCGACTGATGCTGTATTTAAAGGAAAAGGAAAATTAACAATGACTTTTACACCTGAAAATGGTGGGGAAGTGCAACAATTTGATGTATATAATTTTCAAGGGGATGGCGTTGGAATGGCAATGTACAATACCGACGAATCTATAATAGGTTTTGCGCACAGTTGTTTTAATATGGCATTGAGTAAAAAATGGCCACTTTATTTGTCTACTAAAAACACCATTCTAAAAAAATATGATGGTCGATTTAAGGATATTTTCGAGGAGATCTTTCAATCTGATTACAAGGTAAAGTTTGATGCCGCAGGGATAGTTTATGAGCATAGATTAATTGACGACATGGTTGCCTCAGCGCTTAAATGGCATGGTAATTTTGTTTGGGCTTGTAAAAATTACGATGGTGATGTGCAATCTGATACTGTTGCTCAAGGATTTGGTTCCTTGGGATTAATGACTTCGGTATTGATCACACCAGATGGTGAAATAATGGAAGCAGAAGCAGCTCATGGAACTGTAACGCGTCACTTTAGAGATTATCAAGCGGGCAAAAAAACATCTACCAATCCAATTGCTTCTATATTTGCCTGGACAAGAGGATTAGCTTTTAGAGGAAAATTAGATGGAAATCAAGAGCTTATTAATTTTTGTTTGGCACTAGAGCAAATTTGTATTGATACAGTCGAAGCAGGAATAATGACTAAAGATTTAGCAGTATGTATACATGGAAATAAAGTGAATCATGGTGAACATTATGTTTATACAGAAGAATTTTTGGATGCCCTTGATGAAGGTTTAAAACAAAAAATGAACTAAAAAAGGGGCCTAGGCCCCTTTTTTATTGCAAAAAATTGACCTTTTTTAAAGTTTTATTTTTCGTAACTTTAAATTAACTTCACTTAAAATATTTTCAAGAAATATGAGAACACATCAATTTTGCGGCACCCTTATTTTATTATTGCTGTTCTATTCTTGTAAGCCAATTGAAGCACTTCCTCCTAAATACAAAATAATTGTCCCCCCACCACTCAATCAAGAGCCATCCATTATCACGATACCATTAGAAATAGACCTTAGTCAACACCTTAAAGATATTGAAAAGGCGCTCCCAAAAACCTTTGAAGGTGGAGAGCAGCAATGTGAAGGCATTAGTTATTCGTATATATTAAATAGGAAGCCAATTGACTTTTTCTTTTTCCCCGATCATATATATTATGAAGTACTCGGAAATTTTCAATTAAAATTGAACTATTGTCCTAAGTGTCATTCACTTTTCAATGACAAAGGCAGCTGCGTAACACCAAGAGTTTATTCCGAATGTGGAACAATTAATCCCTTATCAATTAAGATAGGCTACAAGACTCAGATATCATTCAATAATAAAGGCCAATTTGAGTCCTCCACTTCTTTGTCAAAATTTGATTTATTAAATCCTTGCGTCATTTCATTGTTTAAATATGATGCTACCTCAGAAGTTAAAAAACAAGTAAAAGAGGAATTAAAACTATTAGAACAAGAAATTGATAAACAAATTGAAGCTATTGATATAAGAAGTGATCTAAAATCAACATGGAAAGAACTTCAGGAGCCTATTGCAATTGAAGGGTATGGATTCCTATATTTAAATCCTATAGCGGCATCAGTAAGTGACCTTATCTTTTTAAAAAATAAGGTTGCAGTTGATATTAATTTAAAGGTTGCTCCAATGGTAAGCACAGAAGCTTTGCAATTAAAAGCTCAACCTTTACCCGACTTAAAAGAATTTAAAAAAACCAAAGGAATCCAAATGGCCATTGATATTAGTGCCTCATATGATTCTCTTACCGCCATCGTAAATAAGGAACTTAGGGGAAAAGAGCTCAAGTTTAAACGCAAAAAAATCATAATTAGTGAATTAAAGATTGAGGGCAGTCAAGACAATCGAATGGTTTTTTCTTTGCATTTTGAAGGTACTAAAAGTGGTGTGTTTTATTTAACAGCACTGCCGGTTCTTGATACACTTACACAAAAAATTTCCATGGAAAACATGAGTTTCGAAATAGAGACAAAAAGTTTATTGTTAAAAACAGCCCGTTGGTTATTTAATGACCGAATCCTCCAAGAGCTTGAGAAAAATGCAATTTTTGATTTAAATCCTTATCTAATAGATGCTCAAAAAACCATAACAAAGGAATTGAATGGATCTCTTACTATTGATGTTGATATGGCAGGTTCAATAGAGGAAATGAGGATTAAAGAAATTTTCTTAACTTCTAATTATTTGATATTGAGAAGTGAATTAAAAGGGCAATTGAAACTAAAAATGCATTGATGCGTTTCAAAGCGTTATGAAGCTTTTTACACTTCTTTTTTTTGGTCTAATTTGCTTGACTAATTTGTGGGGGCAAAAATCTGATTATGCTAATTGTTCTGGTAGTGTTTCTATTAGTGCTAATGCTTTGTATAGATTAAATTTTTTGGGAAAATCCAAACATGATCAATCCAATTTATATGGTTATGCAAAAGAAGATAGTGCAACAACTAATACTATTTGGCTCAATTTTTCACCTGTAACTTCTGGAGATTTGTCCTTGCAAATTTTGGGTTGCCATACCCCGTTAAGTATATACATCCTAGATTGTCCTACCGAAAATTCTTGTGATAAAATTGAAGACAAAGAAGCAAATCTACTCTTCCATGAATCTATTTTAGCAACAAATCTCACCACAAAATTTTCGCATTTATTCTTACCAGAAGGGAGGTCATATTATTTCGCTTTTAACACGAAAAAAAATAGTAAAGACAGTTTGGTGGTAAAATTGGGATTTGAAGCCAAAACTGAAGCAGGTGATAAAATTGTAGATTCTGTATTGTTAGACTTGGCGCATATTTATGGAGCCCCAATATATCATCTAATTATAATTGATGAGCAAAGCAAAATGCCAGTAAGCGCAAGAATTTATTTGTCTGAGGCAGGTAGTCTTGATGGAACTTATCGCGCGAGTCATTTGTATTTGAACAACACCAAAAAATTAAAAGCTACCATTAGAATTGATGCACAAGGCTATTTTTCAAAGGACTTAACCCTACATAAAATTGATGGTTCTCATGATACTTTTGATACTATTGTATTAACTTCCTTATCAAAAGGATCAACTGCAAAACTAGATGATATAAATTTTGTGGGGGGGTTAGCCATAATACTAGATGAATCAATGCCTAAATTGAAACGCCTTAAAGATTTTCTTGTATTAAATGGGGGAATAGCAATTGAAATTCAAGGGCATGTAAATGGAGAGGGAAAGAACAATTTAAGCGCACAACGCTTATCAAAAAAAAGAGCGGAAAAGATAATGCGGTATTTGATTGATAATGGCGTTAATGCAAGAAGACTTTCCGCTGTAGGATTTGGAAATACAAAACCAGTTTTTACAGACCCTAAAGATGACAATGAGCGAGAAGCCAATCGAAGGGTAGAAATTCAGATCAATTAATAATAAGGAGAGATCATAAAATACACGATCACACCAGTTATAGCTACATAAAGCCAAATTGGAAATGAAAAACGAGCCAATTTTTTGTGCTTTACATAGTCTCCTTTCCAAGCATTTAAATAAGTAAACAATACCATGGGTATTACAGCTACACTTAATAGAATATGTGATAATAATAGGATAACATAAATAGACCTTAAACTACCCACTACTAACTTCTCCGAATTTTCTAGGATTCCATTATGATTTGTATCTCCAAAAACTGTAGGTGCTGAAGTTATATGATAGGCAACATAGCATACTAAAAACAATAAGGACAACAATAAGGCAAAACGCATTAATAAGCGGTGTAACTTTTGATTTTGTTTTTTAATCGCCATTAATGCAGATATAAGTAAAATTGCAGTTGCTGCATTTAATCCAGCATAAAAAGGCGGTAAAAAACCCAGGTCAACTCCTTCGATATTTATTTTAAATAGCGCAGCAACTACGACAGGAATCACAATGGAAACAATTATAAATATAAGTCTTACTTGTTTTTCTTTATTTGGATTTAGAAATTCCATATTCATTTATTAAAAGAGATTCAACATCATTAATTAACCTATTATATTCGCTTTTGTTCACACTGAGATCAAAATTAGTTACATTATAAACACCGCGAACATATCCTGCTTTATCTACTAAAGTAAAAGATCCAGAATGTGCATATCCACCTAATGCCTCTTCATTACGCCCGGCAAAAGTTAAAAAATTTTCTATGCCTAAGCGATGGGTAGTTGCTTCGTCCCCAGTTAAAAAAGTCCAGTTTTTATTTAAAATATTATTTCGCTTTTTATATGTCTTTAACTTTGAAGGGCTATCGTGTGTTGGATCAATCGTGAAGGAAATAAATTCAATATTATTTTCAAATCCTTGTGTTGCTTTAACTACATTCTTCAATTGCTTTTGCATGATTGGACATATAGTTGGACAAGTAGCAAAGAAAAATTCGACGATCCAAATTTTATTTTTAAAGTTGTTATTGGTTACCAAAATTGAATCCTCATTCAAAAAGGTAAAAGCTGGAATTTTCGGATAAACCGTATCTGCTTTTGTTACACCATCTTTTTTGTGATATACTAAATCTGCATTCCCAAGAATCGGTAATTTTGTTTGTTCTTCTGTACAGGAGAAGATGAGAGTTCCAATAAAAATGAACAGAATTGTTTTGCTCACCGTTGCTTTTTAGTTTTATCGTATTGTTTTTGAAGTAATGCGATGCTTTCTTTCATTCTTCGAATTAATCCTTCTTGAGTTCCTGGTAATACCATTCGCAAATGATGTTTTTTGTCTGCTAGTAGTAAAAGTTCCTGAAATGCTTCTCCACCGTAATATTTACTCCCTTTTTTCAACAAACTCTGTCCATTATTTTCAATATCATATATTGATCTAACATCTCCCGTGGCAACGATCCAGAGTTTTGGATCATAGGCTTCCACCTGATCCTTTAATGCATCAACAACAGGATTAAGATCTTTTATTGCTTGTCCCTTTCCATCAGTAACAAATGAAATGATGCGCACTTGCTTCATTTTTTTTCTGCTGTTTTTACGGATGTGTTGATAGATCATTTGATTAAGATGCCATTGAGAAATAGCACAATCTTCAGGACAAGTAATTTGTAAAGTGGTTATAAGAACAATATCACCTAAAAATTCATTAGAATTTCGTTTGTGGTGAGCAGCATCAACAAAAGAATAGTTTTTTATTTGACCGTAATCATCTAATTGCTGAAACTTATGCTCGCATCCTCTAGTGGAAATAAAGATAAGAATTAATGCAGGGCCGAATACTAAGAGTAATGCTAATAAAGCTTTCGCTTTGGAAGGCTTTTTTATTTTCGACATGCTAGAACCCGTAGGTTTCCCAAGCTTGCCCAACTGCTAATCCTTCCCAAAGAGCAATGAAAATAAGGTACAATACAAAGATGAAGTACGGTAAAAGAATTACATATCGCATCCATTTACGCTCATCTCCTAGATGCATAAATACCATTACTATGTACCCCGCTTTGAAAAGGGTAAGAATAACAAATGACCATTTTACAAAAGGCCAAATAGCATTCGATTGCTTGATGAAAGCGCCTAAACCAACTTCAAGAATTGTCACAGCAGTTAAAAGTACAGTAACAAATATTATTTTTTTACGAATTTCTTTACCCTTCTCTTCAGAGTGGTGTGTGTGTAAAGAATACTCAATTAAATCGTCTCTTTCCATGATGTTATATTAAATAGAAGAATGTAAATACGAATACCCAAACTAAATCAACAAAATGCCAATAAAGTCCTGTTTTTTCAACCATTTCATAGTGTCCACGCTTGTGGTAAGTACCAGCTACAACACCTAATAAAATAATAATATTAATAATAACCCCAGAAAACACATGGAAACCATGGAATCCTGTGATGAAAAAGAAAAATTGACCGTATTGTTGAGGACCGTATTCATTGTCTTTTAAGTCTGCTCCATACACTACTTTGTTAGCGATACCGCTGTAAAGAGATTCATAATACATTTTTTCTGCTTCTTTTCCTTCAATTCTAGCATTCAAAATATGGTTTTTCCCTGCTTTCTTTACGATCAAAACCATGTCATGATCATCCTGTTTATTAATTTTAGCGATTGAACCATCATGTAATTTTATCATACCATTTTCAATATGGCCAAGAACAGCTGCATGGTGAAAAGTATGCAATAAATCTTCTTTAATTACATCGCCTTTTTTGTGTTCTGAACCAGCAATAGTTACTTTGAAATTATTTATTTCTCCAAAATGACCCTTGACAATAGCTTGAGATCCATCTGCTAATTCAATTTTACCAAATTCTGAACCGTGAATGAAGTGACTCCATTCCCAAGCTTGAGAACCTAAAAAGAAAAATCCACCTATAATGGTTGCAATCATCCATTTAACAACTCCTTTTCTATCCATTCTATGTCCTGCTTCAACCGCCAATACCATTGTAACAGATGATACAATTAAAATAAAGGTCATTAAAGCAACATATAATAAAGGATATCCATGGCCTAAAAATGGCATTGAATTAAAAGTTTCCTCCCCAATTGGCCAAGCATCTTGCACATCATGTCGGGTAAAACCATATGCAATAAGTAATCCTGTAAAGGTTAATGCATCTGAAACAAGGAAAAACCACATCATTAGTTTTCCATAACTTGTTGAGAATGGCGATTCTTTTCCTCCCCATAGGGTTTTTGAATCAAGCTCTGCTACATGTCCTGCCATTGTGTAAAATTTTATGCAAGTTTAATGAATAAAAATCAAAAATAACAATAAATAGATCCACAACAGGCCTAAAAAGTGCCAGAAAATTCCACCAGTGACCAAGGGCAAGCTGTTGTCTTTATTGTATTTATTTGAAAATGAACCAATTGTAACCCTAATGAGGTATAATAAAGTAATTCCAATATGTAAAACATGTAGAACTATTAAAATATACAAATAAGAGCTGGCGGTATCAGCTGCTTCAGCTGCTTTTATTTGAAGGTAGGGCTTTAATTTTTTGTTATCATACATTAAGGTCCTTGCTTTATAATCTAAGGCAACTCCTTTAAAATAAATAATAAAATCTTTCCCATATTTTCCTCGTGCAAAAAAGTCTCCGCGTTCGTCTCGAATGTTTTCAGCCAATTGCTTTAATCTAATTTCATCAACAAAGTCCATTACAGTTGAATCATTTAAAAATAAATGATCATTTTTGACTGTTAATTTTTGATTTCTCAATAGCAATTCAAAGTTTTTATGTTCTTTAATTTCTAAAGTATCGTTTTGTTTAATACTTAAAAATTGAGCAGAATATTTCTTCAATTCATTAAATTCATTTTTACTTAACTTCTTATTTTTAACTAAATAATCGTTTCCGTTTACTTGAATATAATCGCCCTTATATTTAATCTCGAAATAATCCCCATAACGACCTTCACTCACCATAATATAGTTTTTGGCTGGATGTATTCCCGATTCAGTTAATAGGTTAAAACCTTTAAATTGAAAAACAATAAATAGCAAGCCCAATAATAGGGTAGTCACTAACCCTAATTTTACTTGATTAAATTTGTCTTTTTTGGCATTAGCAATTGCATAAATAAAGGTCACACTACTTAATACAACACATAAAGTACTTATGTAAAATGCATTTGGCAAGGGGTATTTTAGCCAAAAACCACCACCCATGCTTACGATATAAGCAGAGGTTAATCCAGCAAACATCATTATGATGCTAAAGATTCCTACATAGACAAGATTTTTTTTCATCTTCTCTTTTACTTCGGGACTCAGTTCTTTTGAATAATCCATGATATATTATTTAGGTAAAACAAAATCAATTTTATCAATTACATAGGTAAATTGAATTAAGGGCAAGTATAAAAATGAGGCGAACATTAATTTTCGGGCATCTTTATCTTCACAAGAAATAAACAAACGATAGGCAAACACGAAAAATGCTGCTCCAAGCACACTAGCAACAATCAAACTTAGCGATCCCGTCCACCCGAGCAACCAAGGCGCCAAGCTAAATGGAATTAATGCTAGTGAATAACTGGCGATTTGAAAGGCGGAATTTCTTGATTTTCCAGAAGATGATGGTAATAAAAAGAACCCAGCTTTTTGATAATCCTCATGTAAAACCCAAGCGATTGCCCAAAAATGAGGAAACTGCCATGTAAATTGAACGAAAAACAAGATTCCAGGTAGTAATCCGAATTTATCTGTAGCAGCAATGGCGCCTAAGAATGGTGGCACTGCACCTGGGATAGCACCAACAAACACTGCCCAGGGAGTAATTTGTTTTAGCGGTGTATAAGCAAAAACATAAAGTACAAAAGCGCCTAATCCGAGTAAGGCACTTTTTAAATTAATTAGGTACAATAAATAACTACCAACAAGCAAAGAAAAAACACAAATTAACAAAGCTTCTTTTACACTAATCCAAGCCATTGGAAGTGGTCGATTAGCCGTTCTTTTCATGAGCTTATCAATATTTTTTTCCCAAATTTGATTGGCACCATTTGAAGCGGCGGTTACCAATGTCCCACCCAACATTAAATAGGTAATCTCCAACCAATCCTTCCCTCCGGCAAACAAATATCCTGATAAAGCAGATAATATTACTAAGAAAGAAAGTCTAAACTTAGTGAAAACTAAGAAAATTTTTAATTTAGAAGGCTTGTTTAAAGCATTTTTCATGGCTTGCAAAAGTAGTAATTATTCACTGAGTAATACTAAAGAAATTATCATTTGTAATAGAACAATTAATCTTTCTTTTTGTTAATTACCATATTATTCTATTATTTTTGTTCTAAGCATGAAACTAAAATATTTACCGGGTAATTTTCTATCCCAAATAGAGATCCCCTCGGATTTAAGAAATAAATTCAAAACTGAAGATCTTCCTCAAGTAGCTGAAGAATTGCGTCAATATATTGTTGATGTGATTTCTGAAATTGGCAATAGTCATTTTGGAGCAAGTCTAGGGGTAGTTGAATTATCAGTTGCTTTACACTATGTATTTAATACCCCAGACGATCAGTTGGTTTGGGATGTAGGTCATCAAGCTTATGGACATAAAATATTAACCGGCCGAAGAGATCGATTTCATACCAATCGTTTAAAAGGGGGAATTTCTGGCTTTCCAAAGCGTTCTGAAAGTGAATATGATACTTTTGGGGTTGGGCATTCTTCCACATCTATTTCTGCCGCTTTAGGTATGGCTGTTGCAAGCCGATATAAAGGAGAAACTGAAAGACAACATATTGCTGTAATCGGTGATGGAGCAATGACTGCTGGTTTGGCATTTGAAGGAATGAATCATGCCGGTTTTGAAAAAGATGCCAATTTATTGGTTATCTTAAATGACAATTGCATGTCAATTGATGCTAATGTAGGAGCATTAAAAGAATATTTAACAGATATTACCACTTCTCATACTTATAATAAAGTAAAAGATGAGGTATGGAAATTATTGGGAAAAATATCTGCTTTTGGTCCAGACGCTCAATCTATTGCCTCTAAAGTTTCACACGCATTAAAAGGAAGTCTGCTAAAACAAAGCAACTTATTTGAGGCCTTGAATTTTAGATATTTTGGCCCAGTAGATGGACATGATGTAGTTGGATTAGTAAAGATTATGGAAGATCTTAAAGATATTCCAGGACCGAAAATATTACATTGTATTACGCGCAAAGGTGCAGGATATAAATTTTCTGAAGAGGGAAATCCAACGAAATGGCATGCTCCAGGAGTGTTTAATAAGGAAACAGGCGAAATTGTTAAAATTGTTCCCAAATCACCACAAGCACCCAAATATCAAGATGTTTTTGGGCATACTATCGTAGAATTAGCCGAAAAGAATGATAAAATAATGGGGGTAACTCCAGCTATGCCCTCGGGGTCTTCGTTGAATATTATGATGAAAGCCATGCCAGATCGTAGCTTTGATGTTGGAATTGCTGAGCAACATGCAGTAACTTTTAGTGCAGGATTAGCAACACAAGGCTTAGTTCCTTTCTGTAATATTTATTCTTCCTTTATGCAGCGTGCTTTTGATCAAGTATTGCATGATGTTGCTTTGCAAAATTTAAATGTTGTTTTTTGTTTGGACAGAGGAGGACTAGTAGGTTCTGATGGAGCTACACATCATGGAGCTTACGATATTGCATACATGCGCTGTATCCCCAATATGGTGGTTGCAGCACCCATGAATGAAGAAGAATTGAGAAACATGATGTATTCGGCTCAAATGTTAGATCAAGGACCATACACTATTCGTTATCCTAGAGGAAATGGTGTTATGACAGAATGGCTAACCCATTTTAAGGAAATTAAAAAAGGAAAGGGAAGAAAAGTTACCAATGGGGAAGAAATAGCGATTCTGAGTTTAGGTCATCCAGGAAACTTTGCTCAAGAAGCAATTGATCTTCTTAAAGATAAAAATATTTCCGTTGCACATTACGATATGCGTTTTGCAAAGCCCTTGGATGAAACTCTTTTACATGAAGTCTTTACCAAATTCAAAAAAGTAATTACCCTTGAAGATGGATGCCTCATGGGAGGATTCGGTTCTGCTATATTAGAATTTGCAGCCGATCAAAGATATTATTCTGAAATTGTTCGCTTGGGTATACCAGATGAATACATTCATCATGGTACTCAAGAAGAATTATGGGCAGATTGTGGTTTTGATGTGAAGGCAATTGTTGCTACAGTTGAAAAAATGTTGGGCAATAAAAATCACAAAAAAGAGCAACTGAATCAAGTTGGCTAATTAATTTTATTCTTACTAATTTCACTATTTACAATTCTATCTTTAGGTCTATTTTTTTATAAAATTCTAAAAAAATAGTTTAAATAAAGGATGCAAGTTTTTTTAATTATTGTATTTTCGACAATAATTTAAAATTAACGATTGTGAAAAAAACAAATTTTGGCGCCTTTGGCACGCTTATTACAATTTTCTTTTTTTGGGGATTTGTAGCTGCAAGTAATGATATACTAATCCCTGTATTTAAAAAGGCTTTAAACCTTAGTCAATTTCAATCTCAATTGATTTCTTTTGCTTTTTATGTTGCTTATACAGTAGGGTCCGTTTTGTACTTTATGATTTCGGCAGTATTAAAAAAGGATATTTTGAATAAGATTGGATATCGAAATGGTCTTGCCTTAGGTCTTTTAATCTCAGCTTTAGGAACCTTATTATTTATTCCAGCATCAAATAACTCTTCCTTTATACTATTAATTTCAGGATTATTTATTGTTGGTTTAGGATTTTCACTTCAACAAATTGCGGCCAATCCGCTTGCCATTCAAATGGGAGATCCTTCGAAAGGAAACATTCGTTTGAGTATGGCTGGAGGAATTAATAATGTGGGTACTACTATTGGGCCAGTTATTGTCTCGTTTGCAATTTTTGGTGGTTTATCTGGTGGGGTTGGAGAGAGTTTAGATCTTCAAGCAGTTAAAATTCCGTACATGTGCCTCGGCTTAGCATTTGTAATTGCAGCTATTTTCTTTAAATTCTCCTCTGTACCCGATCGACTTGATGAGGAATCAACTTCTGAAGGACCAGCCAAAATTTTAGAAACGCTGCGCCATCCACAAGTCTTATTGGGAATGATTGCCATATTTCTTTATGTTGGAGTAGAGGTTTCAACTGCAAGTAACCTTCCTGAGTTCATGAAACAAAAACTAGGAACCCCTGAAAATGAAATAGCGCCATTTGTTTCTCTTTTTTGGGCCAGTTTAATGATTGGTAGATGGACTTCTGCCGCTGGTGTTTTTAATCTGAGTAAATCTTTAAAAATGATTTTAAGTATTCTTCTTCCTTTTGTTGCTTTTGGAATATTTGCTACAGCAAATATTATTGGGGGTCATGACATTAAAACTTTGTATCCCTATTTATTGATCGTGATCCTTTTAATAGTTGCGGATTTTATGAGCAAAGGCAATCCAGTTAAACAGATCATTATTTATTCTTCCCTTGGAATATTAGCATTGATCATTGGAATATTTGGTTCCGGACTCATAAGTGTATTTGCTTTTATATCCGTTGGACTTTTTTGTAGTACGCTTTGGCCTTGTATTTTTACACTTGGTATTGCTGGAATGGGGAAGAATACGAATACGGCATCAAGTTTATTAATCATGATGATTATGGGTGGAGGTTTTATTTCAGTTGCTCAAGGCGCAATAGCCTCAGATGCACTTTTAGGTATCCAAAAATCCTACTGGTTAGGAGTTGTTTGTTTTGCTTATTTGGTATTTTTCGCTTGGAAGGTTGGAGCGCTGCTTAAAAAACAAGGAGC
>CANJQZ010000002.1 GCA_947476515.1 Flavobacteriales bacterium | reverse complement strand
TTCATGTACTTGACCATAGACCTCTTGATCGGGATCATCGAGTAAACGGATTAATGCATTAAGTTGCTTTTCTTGTGGATTCACAGGACAAATTTAATTTTTCATTATGATGAAAAATCAATGCAGAAATATGTTTATCAATGATGAAATGTTAATTTTCGTGTAACCTTCAAAGAATAGTGTCGTTACAATAAGTAATAATTCAAATTAACTTTGCTACAGGTTACTTGAATGAGAGGCCTTCGGGCCTCTTTTTTTTTATCTTTAACAAAAAATAATATGAAAATATTTTACATCCTTTTACTTAGCACGCTTGTTCTTGCCTGCAAAACACCTTGCAAAATGAAGCATAAATCAGAATCAGTTACAAAAAATGGTGTCTATTCAGGTATCTTACACCTTAATGAAAATAATTGTCCGCTTTATATCGAAGTTACAGGACAACCTGGTAGCGACAATCAATTTCACACCTTTTACCCCATAGACTTAGAAACGAAATATAAAAAGAAAGGACTGCACATGACCTTTGACATCACGCTTCTTAAAGCACCTAATCCGGAGGGATGTGCAGCAGACGCAGTGATAAAAATGAGTAATATTAATGTAGTCCCTTAATTTATCTAACTCTTTTTAAGCAATACTGAGCAGTAAAATCTAGTACTAAATAAGTTAGAGCTTTCCCAACTATCCTGTCATCCGATTCATTTAATGGAGCTGCTTCAGTGAGATGTAAATAGGATATGTTTTGGTGCATTGCAACAATTTTCCTGATATAAGTTCGTACCTCATCAAAGCGCCATCCAGAAGGAGATTGAGCTGAACTAGGCATGTTTTCGATCGCGTCCATATCTATTTCAATTCCTAATGTTTGACTCGTTTCTAATGAATTCAAAAATAATTCGAGATCAGAAAGTAAGGATCTACCGTCTAGATAATCTTCATAAAGACTGTAGGTGCATGGATACTTTTGAAAAAATTCTAAAACACTTGGATTTAAATAAGCTTCATGCAGACCGAGAACAGCATATTTTTTTAATACACCACTTTCCAAGGCAAAGGAGAATGAATTGCCACTATGTCTTACCTCAGTAGTTCTACAATCAGCATGTGCATCTAAATTAAGCACCGCTAAATCAGCGTGAAACTGTGATGACCAGCGCATTAAAGGTAAAGCATTGTTGTGTCCACCACCTATTACAATTGGAATTTGATGTGGTTTTAAAAATTTATTAAGTACCGATAAGACATATTCATCTAGAGCAGGGACTACTTTTTGTGCTGATAGCGTATCAAAATTAGTTGGGACCCAAATTTCACCCAGTATATGAATTTTCAAATTTGAATTTGCCTGGGTATTTAGAAAGTAAGGTAAAAATGCTCGAAAAGTATTTTCTGCACCTTGACGACCAAAATTTGCCTTAGGTCCAATAGATTCAGAAATCCCAATAATTACAAATTCGGCCTCTTCTAAAGTAATAGAAGTGCAATGTTCTCCCATTTTTAATTCACCAGACCTACTTGAAAAATGCTCCTTCAAAAGAGAGGAAGCCATCCTATTAAATGAAAATGAGAATTGGTCAATAGACATAAGGAGATATTAAAGAAACGAAATTTTGAGGAGGAGCGATAGGTTTTCGATTATTAGCATCGACAAAAACTAATGTTGTGGTAGCTTTAACGAGTAAAACATCAGCCTCACTATATATGGAATATTCAAAAAATAAACGAACTCCATCGAGTCTAATAAGAGCAGTATCTACCCTAATAAGATCATCATACAAAGCCGGTGCAATATATTTGATGTTAAGATCTAGAACAGGAAGAAGAATTCCATTATCTTCCAAAGACTTATAACTAATCCCCAAAGCACGAAATAGTTCTACCCTACCAACCTCTAAAAAGGTGGGATAATTACCATAATAACAGTAACCCATTTTATCGGTTTCGGCATAGCGAATACGATGCTGCGTGATATGTTTAAATTTTATTTCCACTTTTTATTCAAAATTACGATTTTCACTAAGGTATAATAGAAAATTATCCTTAATTTTAAGGAAATCTCCTTTATTTCAGAAAAAAATAAATATTTTCAGTACATGTAAAAAAAAATTAATAATCAAGGGGTATCAAACTTTTTTTATAACTTTTTTATTCAAATATTTGCTGTTGGAAATAAACAACATCTAAATCAATTCGAAATTCTCCTAATCAATTGATTTACAGAGCATATAATAACTATTAAAAAACAAAGAATGAACAACAATCACGAAGGCGCCTGGGGGAAATGTTTAAAAGTAATCAAAGACAATGTTTCTTTACAAGCGTACAAAATTTGGTTTGAGCCTATTATTCCAATTAAATTGGAAAACAGTGTTTTAACAATCCAAGTTCCTTCACATTTTTTTTATGAATGGTTAGAAGAACATTACATCAAACTTTTAAGTGGTGTCGTTAAAAAAGAAATTGGTGCGGAAGGAAGTTTAGAATATTCAATTGTTATGGAGAGTAACAATACCAATTCTGTACCTTACACTGTAAAATTACCAACACAAAATAATGCTTCATTGCGCAACACGCCGGTATCTATGCCGATACACGCAACTGAAAAACAGATAAGAAATCCATTTATCATTCCAGGATTAAAGAAAGTAAATATTGAGTCTAATTTAATACCTGCTTTTACTTTTGAAAATTTCATCGAAGGGGAATGCAATCGTTTGGCACGCGCTTCAGGATATGCTGTAGCAAATAAACCAGGTGGAACTGCCTTCAACCCATTATTGATTTATGGTGGAGTTGGCCTTGGGAAAACGCACTTAGCGCATTCTATCGGAATTGCTATTAAGGAGCAACACCCAAGTAAAACAGTTTTGTATGTACAATCAGAAAAGTTTGCGCATCAATTTATCGATGCTATCAAAAATCAAACAACTAATGATTTTGTGCATTTCTATCAAATGATTGATGTATTAATTATTGATGATGTTCAGTTTTTCGCTGGCAAGGAACGCACACAAGATGTATTCTTTAGCATATTCAATCACTTGCATCAAAATGGTAAGCAGATTGTATTAACATCTGATAAGGCCCCTGTAGAGATGCAAGGAATGGAGCAAAGGTTACTTTCTCGGTTCAAGTGGGGATTGTCAGCTGATCTTGCGACGCCAGATTTAGAAACTAGAATTGCGATTTTAGAGAAGAAAATGTACGGAAGTGGTATTGAGTTACCAAAAGATGTTGTTGAATACCTTGCCTACTCTATCAACACGAACATCCGTGAGATTGAAGGTGCCTTAAACACACTTTTAGCGCAAGCATCTCTTAACAAAAAAGCCATCACGCTTGAATTAGCGAAGCAAATGGTTGATAAATTTGTGAAAAGCACTGCGAGAGAAGTCTCAATCGAATATATTCAGAAAGTTGTTTGTGATTACTTTGACCTTCCAATTGAAATGTTAAAGTCAAAAACAAGAAAAAGAGAAGTGGTTCAAGCAAGGCAGATTTCAATGTTTTTCTCTAAGAAAATGACCAAATCTTCTTTGGCTAATATCGGAGCACATTGTGGTGGAAAAGATCATGCTACAGTGCTTCATGCTTGTAGAACGGTTGTTAATTTATCCGAAACAGATAAGCAATTTAGACATTATCTTGAAGATCTTGAGAAGAAGTTAACGATTCAATAAGCGTTATTTTAAGGATTGATTACTGAAACGCATAGAAGTGTAGCCACAATATTTACTTCACTTTTAAGTGTCAAAAATTCTAAATTCATTGCGGTTATTTTTCCTTGCAGTTCCTTGGATAATTTTAAAATTGAATTAAGCCAACTCAAAAAACTACACCCAAAAGCCAGTCATTTTTGTCATGCAACTGCGATAATAGAAAATGAAATTAGTTTTCGTTCCTCTGATGATGGAGAGCCTAGCGGAACAGCTGGATTGCCAATTTTAGGACAATTAAAATCAGCCCAATTACTACAAGTCGGACTCGTTGTAATTCGTTATTACGGTGGAACTAAACTGGGCGCAAGTGGACTGATACAAGCCTATAAGGAAAGTGCTCGACTCGTGATTGAATCATCTGATATTATCGTAATTGAACAAAAGATACGCTTTGAAATTCAAGGAGAATATGGCGTACTTATGAAATTAGTTAGCAGATGTGCCAAATATAAATGGAAAGTAGAAATCAAAGTTAAGCTCGACAATACTTATCAACTGGAAATAATTACCTTAGAAAGTGAAAAGAACAAAGTCAATGAAATGATATCAAAGATCAATGATATTAGTTTTGAAATATATATTTTTAACTGAGTGGTCTTATTTATGCAAAATAATATTTTTTAAACTCATGAGGGGTTAAATGTTTTTTTCGCTGGATTTTATCCAGCGAAAAAAACATAAATTAGATTCCATTTTGGTAGGTATTTTTGTTTAAAATCATGACCAAAATATTTTATGGCAAGAAAACGAACAGTCAATATCTTAAATAATATATGTGCTACAGCAATTCATCCACTTCAAGTAATCTAGAGCTTTCAAAAAGATTTGAAAAGAAAATGAATCTCTTAGTTGACTTTAAACCAACTTATTATAATACTGCCTTTGTTTTTCCAGAATGGCGGGTAATTACTTCTGAAACAGAAATTCAAAACATGCAATGGGGCTTAATTCCAAACTGGTATAAAGGATCTAATTGGATGGAAATTGCTTCAAAAACAGCAAACGCAAGAATTGAAACAGCACATGAAAAGGCATCCTTTAAATTGCTAATTTCAAAACAACGATGTATCATCCCGTCAAATGGTTTTTTCGAATGGCAACATGTCGGCAAATTGAAGCGACCCTATTTCATATACCCAAGTCATGAAAGTTTGTTTTCAATGGCTGGAATTTATGATGAATGGGCCGATTTATCAACAGGAGAAATAAAGAAAAGTTTCAGTATTCTAACCACTGAAGCAAATGAATTACTTGCCGAAATACACAATGTAAAAAAACGCATGCCTCTTATAATAGATAAGCAAAATGAGGCCTCTTGGCTTAATGGAGTAGGCCCATTGAATGATTTTAATCTGACTTTTGACCCTTCGAGAATGGGCCATCACAGCGTGAATCCAAAGCTGCTATTAACTGAAAACGCTCACCTTTCAATTGTTCAGCAAAAATATGTTGATAACAATGATATACAAGTAAGTCTCTTCTGACCATTTGGGTATTATTTTTGTGTTACAATTAAATTATGTTGAGAAAATTTATTTTTCCTATTATTATTATTTCACTCTTTAGTTCCTGTATTGAACTAATAGATGATATAACAATTCATAATGATGGTACAGGTACTTTTAAATATTCTATTAACTTAAGCTCTAGTCGTTTAAAAGTAAACTCTATTTTAGCACTTGATTCTTTAGATGGTAAAAAAGTACCGTCAATGGGTGAAATAAAAAACAAAATAAATGCCTTCACTTCTGCATTAAAAAGTCAAAATGGATTAAGTAATGTTAGGTCTGAATTTGATGAAGCAAATTTAATTTTAAAACTTTTTGTTGATTTTAAAAATGTTGGTCAATTAGAACAAGGAATAAAAAATTCAATTATAGCAGTAAGTAAAGAAAAAAGCAGCCTTGAAATGAATGAAAGTTGGATTGAGTGGGATGGAAAAACATTAAAAAGAAGTGTTCCATTAACGGCATTTAAAAGAAATAATGAATTTACAAGTAGTGATGTTGATTTATTGAAAACTGGGACTTATACATCCATCAGTAGGTTTGATAGAACGATAGATCGAACTGAAAACGGAAATTCAAAATTAAATCCAAGCAAGTTAGCTTGCATGCTTAAGGTCAACGCATTTGATTTAAGAAATAATAATAAACTCATCGAAAATAGCATTACGCTAGTTCCTTTTAAAAATAAATAATCTAAATAACACCATGAAGCAAGTTGTCCTATTTTCACTTCTTTTATTAACAATTGGCCCAAAATTATTGGCTCAACAATCAGAATCACTAATTCCAAAAGAAGCAGTGACTGTTTTTAGTTTGAACAATATCACGCTCTTGCAAAAGATCTCGATGGACGAATTAATTACTTACGATTTCATGGAAGAAGTGCACCAAGAATTATTTGATGGATCTACCAATGGTAAATCTTTAAAAGATGCTGGTATTGATTTTGGGCAGAGATTAAATGTGTTTTATGGTAAAAGTAGTGACTATGAAATCTCCGGATTTACCCTTGGGGTATCCGATCAAAAACAATTATTTGAAGTGTTTGATGATTTTGAACAATTGCAGAGTAAATATAAAGATGTGAGTATATACGGATCGTTCTTTAACAACTTAATCCTTCATGAAAAATCTGCAATTTTAATTCGAGTTGAACCATCAATGGAATTAATAGACGAGCAAACTGACTCCATTTGGTATGCAAGAGGAAACGGAAATCCATATGGAGCTGATTTTTATTATGATGAAGGAATACTGACGGAAGATATTTATTCAGAAGAAGACTCAACGATTCAAGAATCTGAAGTTTTTCCTGAGGCCTCTGATGATCCCAACGAAAAAAATTATTACGAACTGAGAGATAGTGTTCAAATCACATTACAAAATAAATTGTTGGAAGGGATTCTAGATGATTTGTTTATTAAGCACCTTAATCTAAGCACAGAAGACATCCGTTTCAAGGAACAAATGTCGCATATTTCTGAGGGAACTTTCTACCTTGATAATTCAAGAAATTTTGAACAAGCAAAAGGTCTATGGTATTTTCAAACAGTTTTACCTAGTCTCTATCAAGATATTCGAGAATTGTATACTGGAAATGTAATTCTTGGAGACTGGTTTTTGAAAGATAACACCATTGAATTTGCTATTGAGGCTCGATATGGAGAAAGATTAGGTTCTATTTATGAAGAAATGAACGATTCCAAGTTTGACAATAATATAATTCCATATATTAACAAGGACAACTCTGCCTTTTTTACTTACAATGTAAATATGAGAAAAGCATATGAAAAAGCATATGAAGTAATCATGCCGATTCTTTCGTCAGAGAAAAATTCTGATATTGCCATGAATGTATTGACAATTGAATTATTAAATGAATTCATCAATAAAGACGCCTTATTTGGAACTTACAAAGGAAGTATGTTTGGGACATTTAATGGCGTTAAGAAAATTAAAACAAAAAAAATAGAGTATTACTATGATGAAGAAACATTTGAATATGGCGAAAAGGAAACGGAAGCAACGGAAGATATGCCCATATTCACTTTAGGTTTTTCTATTGATCGAAAAGACATTCCAGAATTAATCTTAAAACACTTGAGCAAACTCACCAGTTTGTTTGAGCAGCATGAAAATTACTGGAAATTTAATAACGCTATATTAGATGCTGCTCCTTTATTTATGATCAACAGAAATGGATTGTTCATCCTAACAAATGATGAAGATTTAGCGCTAAATCATGTCGATGGTTACGGAAAGGATGCTTTGTCAAAAAAGACTGCTCGATCATTAAAACATGATGGATTTATGAATGGCTTCGTAGATATTTCAGGTACCTTGAATCGTTTTCCAAGTGATCTTTTAAATCAAAGACAATCAGATATGGTAAATGCCTTGAAAGGAAAATCCGGTAAATTATATTTAAAATCAACCAAAACCTCAAAGGACAATACCAATTTCCTATTAACTTATTCCTTTCTTGGAGAAGATAAATCAGGGAAACATTTGCTGGATTTGATCAATACTATGTATATTTTCTCAAAGTAGATTGATGTATAAGAAATCATTTGTTATCATTGTTTTAGCGCTAACATTAGCAGGTTTTTTATTTTTTATGCCTTATTTATTCGCAAAAAAAATTCCTGCAAGAATGGTTGACCGACTTCCAAATGCAGATTTCATTGGGCAAACAGACCTTCTTAATTTGGCACAAGAAACAAGTGGTATGCTCTATCATTTTAAAATTCCCTTTAGAGATCTAGGTTCAGCAGAATTCATTTTGGGCCAAGGAAAAATATATGGCCTAGATTTACAAAAGCCTGTTTATTTGTTCGGTAACACTAATGGAGATGTGGGCGCTATGATTTCCCTAAGCGACAGTAGTAAGACAAGGCAAGCAATTGATAAAATAAGAAAAAAAGCTATATTATCTGATTCTTCTAGCAAACACCATGTGGTGTATTATATGCCTGAATTAAAACTATACCTTCATTACGGTCAGCAATATTTGTTGCTCTATAAAGGAACTTCTTTTAGAAAAATACATAAACGCGTTAGTGAAGCAAAATTCCATAATGTAAGCACCCTTTGGAAATCATATTTATCTAAAAAAACATTTAAAAAAGAACATTTAGTAATCTATTCAGAATGGTCTGAAATTAAGAAAGCTGGTTTAGATTATGCAATGCTAGCGCATGACAGCGATTCTTTAAATTTAGAAGTGAAGTATTATTTGAGAAAAAATAACAACTATAATTTTAAGAGAAAAAGAAATGGTTTAGGATTTCAAGAAGCCGAAAAAGCAGATAGATCCATCAATATACATTTAGATGTTTCTAAATTTCAGAATGCCCAAAGTGATCCTTTGAAATCACTTTTAATTAAATTAGGTAAAAAGATTAGCTTTCCAACACAAGCGTTTTTTGACTCTTGGGGTGGTGACTTGTCCTTTTTTGAGGGAGGAAAGCAAATGGCGAAAGAACGCATCATTGTTTCTGAAATGGATGAAGATTTTAATATTACAGAGGTAGTTAAATATCAAGATGTAATTGTACCAGGGTATTCTGTATTATTTAACACTAATGAAAAAGGAGCGTTATTTTTTAATCAATTATTTAAAAAAGGCTTGCTAAGAAATGATGAAGGTGGATATAGATTTTTATTCTCTCCATTATTAAAGATGGATAAAAAAGATGGCTACTACCAATTTTATTCTGGGCAGCAGGCTCCTAAAATGGTCCCTTCATTAGAAAACAAAGTGAATTGGAAATTTAAAGGCACCTCTTATTTAATTCATTTAGATTCGATGAATAGAAAGGAAATTTTCGGGTCGGTCCGATTCCCAGCACAAAAACTATTGAAAAAACTTAAAATAAAGTAAAGTACTTATTCGATAGGAATTACCAATTGAAATTGAGCTTCATTATCTTTAATCCAGTTAAGTAATTCAGTGATTTCTTGTAGATCGTTTGATGTCACCAATTTGGTTCGGAATTCTTTAAAATGAGCGATTCCTTTAAAATAATTCGTGTAATGTCTTTTCATTTCAGCCAAAGCGAGATTGATTCCTTTCCATTCTACACTCATCATAAGGTGATCTAAAGTAGCTTCTACTCTATCTTTAATGCTCGGTGGTGATAGATGTGTTCCAGTTGCCATAAAATGCTTAACCTCATTAAAAAACCATGGGTTCCCGATACTAGCACGACCAATCATGATTCCATCAATTCCATAACGATTTTTATAAAGCATTGCCTTTTCGGGGCTATCAATATCTCCATTCCCAAAAATAGGTATATGCATTCTTGGATTATTTTTCACCTCACCAATTAGGGTCCAATCGGCATCACCTTTATACAATTGAACTCGAGTGCGGCCATGAATGGAAATAGCTTCCACACCTACATCCTGTAATTTTTCAGCCGTACTAACAACAAATTTTGATTTATCATCCCAGCCCAAACGAGTCTTTACCGTGACTGGAATATTGGTAGCTTTTACAATTTCATCAGTCATTCGAATAAGCTTTGGAATATCTTGCAACATTCCAGCACCAGCACCTTTACAAGTAACTTTCTTAACTGGACATCCGAAATTTATGTCTATAATATCTGGGTTTGTTTTTTCTATAATTTTAGTTGCTTCGCGCATACTATCAATGTCATAACCAAAAATCTGAATGCCTACAGGTCGTTCGTAGGCATATATATCCATTTTCTGAACACTCTTTGCTGCATCTCTAATTAAGCCTTCTGAAGATATAAATTCAGTATACATTAGGTCAGCTCCATGTTTTTTACACAAAGCTCTAAAAGGTGGATCGCTTACATCCTCCATAGGAGCGAGTAAAAGAGGGAATTCTCCTAATTCAATATTTCTAATTTTTACCATTAGCCCAAATTTGGAAATTGAGCGTAAACATCCTTGAGGTATTTTTTTAATTCTTGCTCGTTTTCTTTCTTTAAAACAAGCAGAATATTGTCGGATTCAACGACAATCATATTTTCTAATCCATCCAGAACTACCAATTTTTCGGATGGAACATGTACCAAACAATCTTTAGAATTATACATCAAAACTTTTGATCCAACAACGGCATTGTTATTGGAATCTTTATCTAAATGATCTGTCAAACTACCCCAGGTACCTAAATCACTCCAATCGAAATCTGCTAGCACTACTGAAACATTTTTTGCATGTTCCATGATAGCAAAGTCAATAGAAATATCTTCACATTTTTGAAAAGCAGTTAAAACAAGACTTTTTTCTTCAATACCATTATACATTTGTTCATGAGCACAGAAAAGATCAAATAATTGAGTTTGAAATATTTTAAATGCACTAATAATCGTTGCTGCCTTCCAAACAAATATTCCAGCATTCCAATAATAGTTGCCTGCTGATACAAAATCCTGTGCTGTTTCAATATTTGGTTTTTCCCTAAATTGCAAGACCTTATTTACACTTCCTGGACTTTTATCAGCTTCTTTATCAAATTCAATATATCCATATCCTGTATCCGGTCGTGTAGGGTGAATGCCAAGCGTAACCAATTGTTCTTCATTTACAGCAGTATCAACAGCAGTATGAATCAACTCACAAAAACGATTGGTATCAATAATTAAATGATCTGAAGGTGCAATAATTAATACAGCCTCTTTATTTTTAGCATAAATCTTAGATGAAGCGTAAGCAATACAAGGCGCTGTGTTTTTACGCAAAGGCTCACAAATCACTTGAGATTCTTGAAGTTCAGGTAATTGTTGCAATACTAAGTCTAGATAATCCTCATTGGTGAGAATGTAAATTTGATCGTCTGGACAAATCTTTTGCATGCGCTCAAAACTTAAGCGAAGAAGTGATTTTCCAATTCCCAGTACATCTAAAAATTGTTTGGGATAGCTTGATGTGGATTTGGGCCAAAATCGACTCCCTACACCGCCTGCCATTATCAGGCAATATTTATTATTCATCATAATTCAATTATAGTAACTTTTGCTAATGCATGCACTAAATATATTTTTCCGCTGGTAGTTTCTTGACATTCATAGCGCGTTCTACGCTTATTTAATTTTACAAAATATTTACCATTGAGTACAAAGGTAGTGTTTTTGGATATTTGTTCTAAACATAACACGGGTTCATCATCCTTTAAGTCATATTGGTGTAAGGCTCTACTTAAGTGTATGTCTGCGCATGAAGAAGCTTTTGTATTTGTCATGGAGCGCATTAAAGCATTTTCTATATCTTTCGGCAAGTGCTTACTATCTATAATGGGAATTAATAAAGTTCTATAGGCTGATTTCCATTCTTCTCCATGAGGTTGAACCCTATTATTATAATTTAAATAGGTGTGATAATGAGCAAATTCATGCACTGCTGTAATTAAAAATGCATACGGATTTAAGTCTCCATTTACTGTGATTATGGGCTTCGGAAGATCAGAACCATAGCGAAAATCACCTAATTTTGTTTTTCTCCCACGCACCACCTTAAACTTAACATTGGTTCCAATCAATAAATCTGCTAGCATAGAAGCAAATTCTATGGGAACATATTTTTTAAATATTTCGGAATATGTAGCTCTTTTATTCATGGTTTACAGGATGTAAAAATATAAAAGTAAAAGTACCATAGAACAATGCAGTGAAAATAATCCTTAATTTAGCAATATGAAAATATTGGGGAACTTAGGTAAGTATTTCTTAATGATGAAGGTGGTTTTTACCAAACCAAAGAAATGGGGTATTTTTTGGCGTTTGCTTTTCAATGAAATTCAATTAATTGGCATCAATTCGATTCCAATTGTAATCCTTATGTCTTCCTTTATGGGAGGTGTAATTGCCTTACAAACAGCATCCAATATGTCAAGTCCTCTTTTGCCTGCTTACACGGTTGGATACATCACCCAATCAAGTACCATTCTAGAATTCTCTCCCACTATTATTTCACTTATTTTAGCTGGTAAAATTGGGTCAAATATCGCTTCTGAAATAGGTACTATGCGCATTACAGAACAAATCGACGCATTGGAAATAATGGGGGTGAATTCCTTAAACCATTTGGTATTGCCAAAAATCATTGCTGCAATTCTATTTTTTCCCATTCTCGTTATTTTTTCAATGTTCATGAGTCTCATGGGCGGGTATATCTCTTTAGTATTGTCTGATTTAACGAGTACAGAAACTTATATCTTGGGTATTCGCGCATTCTTTGAAGTAGGAAATATTCATTATGCGCTCACAAAAACAGTCGTCTTTGGTTTCATTATTGTTTCTGTTTCTTCATTTTATGGGTATTATGCAAAAGGTGGCGCTTTGCAAGTAGGGGAATCTTCCACTAAAGCGGTAGTTGTAAGCATGGTTTGTATATTAATTGCGAATTTCCTTTTGACACAAATGATTTTACTGTAATGATTGAAGTAAAAAATATCAATAAATCATTTAGAGAACAACAAGTTCTATTTGACCTTTCCTCAACTTTTGAAAAAGGAAAAGTCAACTTAATTATTGGTCAATCTGGACACGGTAAATCTGTTCTTGCCAAATGTATGGTAGGCTTGCATGAAATTGACAGCGGACAAATATTCTTTGACGGTAGAGATTTTGCCGCAATGGATCGAATTGAGAAGACTCAAATTCGTCAAGAAATTGGCATGTTATTTCAAGGTTCAGCCTTATTTGACTCCCTTACTGTTGAACAAAATGTTATGTTTCCTCTGACGATGTTTACCAAAATGACCAAAAAAGAAATGCAAGACCGTGTTGATTTTTGTTTAGACCGAGTAAACTTAAGTGGTAAGAATAAATTGTTTCCATCAGAATGCTCTGGAGGAATGCAAAAACGCGTTGGTATTGCTAGAGCAATCGCCATGAATCCAAAATATTTATTTTGTGATGAACCAAATTCTGGATTAGACCCAATTACTTCTATACTAATTGATGGTTTGATTAAAGATATAACCTATGAATATAACATCACAACCATTGTAATTACGCACGATATGAGTAGTGTTATGGAGATAGGTGATCATATCCTATTTATTCATAAAGGAAAAAATTGGTGGGAAGGTGATCGCAATTCTATAATAAATACTGAAAATACTGAGATCATTAATTTTGTTTATGCCTCTGAATTCATGAAAAAAATTAGGACCTCCATGCAAGAAAAAAAACACATATAGCATCATAAGTTGCTTGTATTTTTTAAAAATAGCATTATCTTTGCAACCCAATTCAAAAGAACGCTTTTGAATTTAGAAGAACAAATAATTCGTTTTTCATTTGAAATCCATGCGGATGTGGTGAAATTGGTAGACACGCCAGACTTAGGATCTGGTGCCGAGAGGTATGCGGGTTCGAGTCCCTCCATCCGCACTATTAGGTCTCGTCTTTAAAAGCGAGGCCTTTTTTATTTACACTAATTAAAGTTTAATAGCATGATTATTACTAGAGAAAATGTAGATGCTTTGAATGCAAACCTGCAGGTGAAAATTTCAGCAGACGACTATTCTGATAAAGTAAAAAACGCATTAGAAAAATATCGTAAAACAGCAAAGATTCCTGGATTTCGCCCTGGAAATGTTCCAATGGGTATGATTCAAAAACAATATGGAAAAACTGTTTTAGCTGAAGAGTTAAATAAATTAGCAAATGACGGTATTTACAATTTCATTACAGAAAATAAAATTGAAATACTTGGTAATCCAATTCCAAAAAGTGATGCTGAAGTAAAAGGAGATTTCAATGCACCGAGTGATTTTGAATTTATTTTTGAAATAGGATTGTCACCAACTATTGATATGTCGAAAGCAATGAATGGTAAATTTGATTATACTACTATTAAAGTGGATAGCAAGCTAATCGATCAGCAAGTAGAAGACTTAAGAAGACGATATGGTAAATTATCTTCTGTAGAAACTGCAGAGGATAAAGATATGATCTTGGGAGTGTTTAATGAATTGGAGGCAGATGGATCTAAGAAAGATAATGGTATAAGCAATAGCACTACGATTTCTTTAGAATTTTTAAAAGAAAAGAGCGCAAGTAAATTACTTCTCGGAAAAAAAATCGGAGATGCTTTTGAGTTAGATCCTACTGCTGTTTCTAAAGATGCTAAAGATAAATCCACCTTATTAGGCATTAGTGAAGAAGCGCTTGCTGAATTAAACAGTCAGTTTGAATTTACCATTACAGATATCAAACGAATGGAAATGGCTGAATTAAATGCTGAATTATTTGGTAAACTTTTTCAAGAAGGAGAAGTAAATTCGGAAGAAGAACTAAGAAATCGTGTTAAATCCGATATGGAACAAATGTTTTCTAAGGATGCTGATAAATTATTGACAAGAAATGTATTCAATACCATTATGGAAAAGACAAATGTTGATTTCCCTACTGATTTCTTGAAAAGATGGATACGCATGACCAATGAAAAGCCTGTGACAGAAGATGAAATTGACCAAGATTTTGAGGCTTATTTGCAATCATTGAAATGGCAAATGATTCAAACTAAAATATTCAAAGACAATGATATTCAGTTATCACAAGTAGAAGTAATTGAGCATACTAAGGAATTACTTAGAGGAAATTATGCGCAATATGGAATTCCTGCACCAGATGATAAAGAACTGATGGAAACTGCTGCTCGATTATTGCAAAATAAAGAGCAAGCAAACGGGATTTATGATCAATTAGCTGAGCAAAAATTAACTGATTTCTTTAAAGCAAATGTTACTTTAAATAACAAATCAGTGTCATACGATGACTTTGTAGCTTTGGCAGGAAAATAATATAATTAATTATTTTTAAAGAGGGCTTCTGCCCTCTTTTTTTTGTTCCATATTTTTAAATTGTTATCATAAGATAATCTTTGTTAAAGGAATTTGAAAAAATAAGGTAAATTGAATAGCGTTTCCTATTTTTGTACCAGTAAAAATTTCACAAATTAAAAAATATAAAATGTCGACACTAGTAGGTAAAAAGGCACCATCTTTTAGCGCAGCAGCGGTAGTTAACGGTGGTCAAGTGGTTCCTAATTTTTCATTGGACCAATTTATAGGAAAGAATCATGTCTTATTCTTTTTTTATCCAAAGGATTTCACATTCGTTTGCCCTTCAGAATTACATGCATTTCAAGCAGCTTTAGGCGAGTTTGAAGCAAGAGGAGTAAAAGTTGTTGCCTGTTCAACTGATACAGAAGAATCGCATTGGGGATGGTTGCAAGTGCCAAAAAATAAAGGTGGCATTGAAGGTGTTATGTATCCAATTGTTGCAGATAGCGCTAAAACAATTTCTGAAGCTTATGGTGTTTTAGATGGTGAATATGATTATGATGCAGATGGTAATTTATTTGCAACAGGTCAAATGATTGCTTATAGAGGTCTTTTCTTGATCAACAAGGCAGGAGTTGTTATGCATCAATTAGTAAATGCTTTACCTTTAGGAAGAGATGTAAATGAAGCATTAAGAATGGTGGATGCACTTCAATATTTTGAAGAAAATGGTGAGGTTTGTCCAGCGAATTGGCATAAAGGCGATGCAGGAATGAATGCTTCTTTTGACGGAGTAGCTGATTATCTTTCCAAGCATTAAGTAAATTCTTATTACTTGAAAGCCCTGATTTAATTCTAACTCAGGGCTTTTTTATGATACTTTTGTTTCTAATCTTTTTAAAATGCGCTCTTTAGTCTTAAGCATATTCTGCTTGACCTCTTTTTCCTATTGTTTCTCACAGTTAAAATTTACAGAATCTGAAGTTCAAAAAATTGCTCTTTTGGTCAAAAACATCCCAAAATCAGCGCAACACAATTCCAATTCTTTAGTGAGCGAAATAAATAAGATGGGAAAGACCGAACTAATTAAAACCTTAGCGACTTATGAATGGATAACACATTCCATTGCCTATGACACCAAAGCATTGGTAAAGAATGATGTGCAAGCTAGAAGTGCCGATGAAGTGATAAAGTCCCAAACGGCTGTATGCTCTGGTTATGCTACAGTTTTCAAAGCTCTGGCCACAGGACTTGGACTTGAATGTGAGCTTATTGAAGGATATGCAAAGGGATATGGTTATGAAACAGGAACAATAATTGAAGAACCCAACCATGTTTGGAATAAAATAAAAATAGACGGAATATGGTATTTAATTGATGCCACTTGGGGCGCTGGAAGCGTTAGTAATGATGCCTCAGGAAAATTATCTTTCAATGCAGCACCCAATATGGATTGGTTTATCTTAGATCCACTGGTTTCAATATATTCGCATTTTCCAGTGGAAAGTAAAAATCAACTTATTGAGGCACCTCTTACTAAAGTTTTATTCGATAAACTACCCAACCTGGATCCTATTTATTTTAGTAGTGGTTTCCTAAATAGTACTGAAACAATGGCCGTATATAAGAAAAGTAGTGCCTTTTTGCCACCAAAATTATACAATTTAAATATTCCATTAAAAATTAATGAAGCACCTAAAACAATTAAATTAAGCAAGAAAGATTCGCTTCATTTTGAAATCCAATCCTCTGAAATAAAGAAATTATACCTTACAATAGATGATGTAGTTCTTGGAGAATTTAAAAAAAATGGGGATGTTTTTACTTATCATGGAGCTCCATACAAATCGGGACTGCTGGAAATTATTGCAGATTTACAAGTCGAAGAGAGACTTGTACTTTTAGAATACAATCCATAAGTAATAAAGGACTTATATTATTTTGAAGTAAGATTTTTGATCGCAATATCAATGGAATCAAATTTAAATTTAAATCCTGCATTGAGTATTTTTTCGGCAGAGACTTGACTTCCCTCCAAAATTACAATTGACATTTCTCCATAAATTAATTTTAATATAAATTTTGGGATATTCGGTAATACAATCGACCTATTTCTACCCTTCGCTATGGCTTGCATCATCTCCAAATTAGTAACTTGCTGAGGAGCCACGCCATTAAAAACACCTTGTTGACTTGTGTCCTCAAGAAGAAATTGGAACATTCTAACTAAGTCTTGTATATGTATCCAAGGCATGTATTGTTTTCCACTTCCAACAGCTGAACCAAATCCAAATTTTATGAGTTGACTTAAACTTTTAAAGACACCTTCATTCTTCTCCAGGATTACCCCACTTCGAATAATAGCAGTGCGTTTTGCTATCTGTTCTTTATCAAAGTCATGGCATGCCTGCTCCCACTCAACGCAAACATCAGCTAAAAAATCATTACCTTTTGGACTTAACTCATCAAATTTCGTATCTGAGGTAAGCGTCCCATAATAACCAACACCTGAAATTGAAATAAATGATTCAATTTGATGCTTGTTCTTACTCAGTTCTTTTCTAATGAGATGAGCTCCATCTACCCGGCTTGACAAGATGAGTTCTTTTCTTTTATTAGTCCACCGTTTATTCCCAATCGTAGCTCCTGCAAGGTGTATAATGTGATGAACGCCCATTAATGCCTTAGGGTCAATAACATTTTGACTAGGATCCCAATAAAATTCGTTAGGTTTTGATGAGCTTCGACTCAGAAATCTAATTTCATAATCATTTGCTAAATGATTGGCCAATGCTTTGGCTAACATACCATTGGCTCCAGTGATAAGTACGATTTTTTTCATTTAAAAGTGTAAATTGAATTTATCGTTTAAAAGTAAAATTACCTTATTTTGGGTAAGCTATTCAATCAAAACACCTAAATATGCATTTGGTTCTGTAAATGATCTGACAATTTCATAATATAATAACATCAGACCGTCAAAGTATCAATTACTTGAATTAAATTTGTAAAAGTATTTGACATTATACTCCTTGAGGTGTACAATATTCATAACACCAAAACTGATGTCGAATTGAAAGTCAAAGGTGAACTATGATTAGGTTTTTCTGGTTGATTGCATTACTTTCCTTTGGAACATTGAATGCTCAACAATTAATCATAAACGAGATTTCACAAGGAACAGGGTCTAGTGAATATGTAGAATTCGCAGTGATTGGAGTCCCTACTTGCATTACGCCTGTCCCAACTCTAGACCTAAGGAATGTAATCATTGATGATAACAATGGTTATTTTGCCCCAGGAAGCGGAACAGGTATTGCACCAGGAGCCGTTCGTTTTGCTAATATTCCTTTTTGGCAAAATATTCCACAAGGAAGCTATATTGTAATTTATAACAATACAAGTCCGAATTCCAGCCTACCACCAGACGACACTTCCTTGATCGATGGCAATTGCAGACTGATAATTCCTGCTAATTCCAATCTGTTAGAAAAAACTACTGTTAGTCCAACCACAACAAACAGTGCATATCCGCCCAACGGGTCATGGATTACAGGTGGATCATGGGCAACACTTGCAATGGCAAATACTGACGATTCATTTCAAGTTCCCAATATTCCTGCAAATGGACTTCCTTTTCACAGTGTGAGTTGGGGAAATAATACTCAAAATACCCTTGTATATTTTGCTGGATCTGCAGCAAGTAAAGTTTTTTCTTTCACCAATAACACTTCCAATAACTGGAATTTAACCACCAATTGGACCAGTGCAGATATCAGCACTGCTCAAACACCCGGTGCAGCTAATAATGCGGCCAATGACGCATGGATTGGAAGTATGAATCCGCTCTGCAGTATAAATCCAGGAATGACATTGAGTGCTATTCTTACCAATGAAACTTGTGTTAGCACCTGTGATGGGTCCATTGCATGCAGTGTTAATAATGGCCTTGCTCCTTACGCCTATTCTTGGTCCAATGGAGCTACTATTGCTAATATCAATTCTTTATGTCCAGGCACATACACGATAACAGCGACTGGCGCAAACGGTTGTTCCGTCATTGAAAGCTACACTATTTTACCAGGAGCGGCAGTGTCGAATGCGAATATACTACCTGCAGGACCATTTACTAACCTCGACCCCCTGCAAACATTGCAAGTCGCAACCACCGGTGGGACATGGAGTTCAAGTTGCGGAACTTGTGTTTCCAGTTCGGGAGTATTTGATCCTCAACTTGCAGGTCTCGGAACTTGGCAAGTTTGCTATTCGGTAGGAACAGGAACTTGCGCTGCAATACAATGTATTTCAATTATCGTTACCAGTGGATGTGTTCCTCAAATAACAACTGAGACCTTAAATATTTGCCCTGAAGATTCAATTCAAATTTTTGGGACTTGGGAACATCTTACGGGAACCTATTCAGCTTCCTTTATTGATGCTAATCAATGTGACAGCACTCATATTATCACCTTAAATGTTTTCAATGTATGGCCATTAAATGAAACGATAGAACTTTGCGAAAATGATTCCATCATCATCTTCAACCAGTGGGTAGATTCCACCTTGACACTCATTCAACAGGAACAAAATGCGACGGGTTGTAATTATATGCATACCGTCGCAGTGATTCAAAAAAATTGTGATATTGAAGACCCTGTAATTTACATACCCAATTCATTTACACCAAATGCAGATTTATTAAATGATGAATTTGAAATCATCATTCAAGGTGGCGAACTAGAAAGAGGATACATCATGAATCGATGGGGGGAGGAAATTTTCGCCTTTTCTCCAACACAATTAAAGTGGGATGGATTAGACCAAAAAACCAGACAACCCGTTCAAGATGGAGTTTATACTTATTTAGTCTATTTTTATCCAGATAACCTAGTGAGGGAAGTTTATCACGGATTTGTGTGTGTGATCAGATAATTAATGGCATGCTATTAATCGCTGGCCGAGTGTTACGACCGAAGGGAGGAATGTACTAAGGCTAGAAAGCTGTGGCCACTCGACAAAATAAGTTCAGTTGACTTAGCTAAAAGTCTATAAATTTTAGCTATATTTAAAGAATAAAACAACTAAAACAAATTCAAATGAAACATATTTTAGTAATGCTGTCTTTTTTAATTTTGAACATTGTTCACAGTCAAAATTATTTTCAATATTCAAGTGCTAAATTTCAATCAGAGAAAATCACTTTAGTCAAAATGACTCCAGATACTATTATCCTGAAATTGTATTTTTATTCAAGTCAAAGTTGCGCTTGCGAAACATCAGAGAAATATTATTTAACCAAGAATCTGATGGGTGATTTTTTCGTAAATGTCAATGATTCTGAAACTGATTTTATTCAAGCAAATTTAATGAATGGAAAAGTGAAATCAATTGAAGTCAATGCCGGATGGACAGGGCCTTGTTGCAATCTTCCAACAGGTGTTTTTCTAAGTAAACCCGCACCGCCTTCTGGCTCAACTACTACCCCTAAACTACAATCTATCGTTGCGGCACCGGAGCGATTTTTGAATTATTGGAATTCCTTTCAGAATAAAATGAAAATAACAGATTCAATCATTAATGAGATTGAATTTCCTTATATTGTTGATTGTTCTTACCTCGATCAAGGTGAAGTGAGTAGAACTGAATTTGAAAAAAATGGAACTGAAATCTATGTTAATGGTAATGCTTTTATCAGCGGAGTATTTTCAAATTATAACTACCCAAAAAACAAAAATTTATACATCGGTAGATACAATGATGGATATATGAGTGCATTATTAAGTACTTCTTTCACCAATAGATTTGGAAATCTAAAAAATATTTATGTTGTTTCAGATTTAAAGTATTACGAAGAAGGCACTGGATATAAAGCCTATTTTAGAGAATCAAATGGCACTTTCAAATTTATCGGATTTGAAGGAGTTGAAGAAGGTGGTTAAGTAATTATTGAAGAATGCTCCTTGAAATATAGTAACTATTTATTTCCCTGAACCAACACCCAGTCGACCCAAGCGTCTATTTGCGCTATTGAATTTGGCCGTAGGATGATTTCACGCTTATTGTTCAGTAAATAAAGTGTTGGAGTACCAAATACATAGTAATCCTTCACAACAGGACACTCCCATTTCAAAAAATCGCAATAAGTTAAAAATGGATAGCTTTTTACTTCTTTCTCAAAAACAGCTTGATCTGTATCCAAAGAAACATAAATCACCTCTAAACCTAAATTTCGCCATTTCACATAGTTTTGTATCGCTTTAGGTAATTCTTCTTTGCACTTAGGGCACCAACTTGCGCCAAAAATTACCAAGGTATATGGCGTAGTTAAATTTGTGAGACGACTAAACATGTTTTGGTTCACCCCGTTCAAGTAGGTGCTTTTGCCAAAAACTATATCTGGCGCGATGTTGCCTTTCTTCATGGCGCGGTAGCTTTCAAGTTGCTTGGATAAATCAGCATTAAGCGTGCAACTCGTTTCATTGAGCGCTTTAAGTGCGAGATATTCAGAAGCTTGGAACAAAGAATGTCTTTCGAGTAAATCAAAAAGATAATTGGTGACTTCATTTAGCCGTTCCTCATTTTTAACAAGGTACAAGAACATGGCATCAATCGATGTTTTCATTTCGATAAAAACCGAATCCAATGATTTGCCACTATTCTCTAGTAGCCAAAAATGACTTTCGATAGCATCTTTAAATAAACCGCTTTTATAAAGACGAGAACTGGTATAGTCCATTTTTCTAAATGCAGCTATGGTTAAAGGTATTTCCTCTGGACGATATTGTGCAATAGTAGTTACATCACTCACTAATTTTCGGTTGGGTAAAAACCAACTTACATAACTTCCTTTGGGTAAACTTGCTAAAAATGATGCGTCTTCTTCTCTGATTCGTTGCTTTTCTGCTTGAATATCCTTTGAAGGTGTTTTTTGAATTGAAAATAAAGGATCTACAGCATATATCTTTTCAAGATAAATCCATGCGCTCAAAGCCTGTTCTCTTCGAGGATGCTCTTTAGCATATTGCTCAAACAAGAGGTTTTCTTTTCCTTTTTTTACATGAATTGTTTCCACAGCACTTAAAGCTTCACCAGTAATTTCTACCTCTTCACCACTTAATATTACAAACAAGGGTTTTTCATCTGCAGAAATTAGGTAAGCAACACCTATGTCTTCTTTAGAATAAGAAAGTTTGAAATTACCCTGTTCATCAATTGTAGTAGTTGAAATGGAATAGGTTTTTAGGCCACTAAACCCTTCGAGTTTTATTTGTTGATTGGACAGCAAGGACAAGCTACCAGTGATGGATTGTGCATTAAAATCATAACTGAAAAACACACTTATTAACAGGGGTATTATTTTCAATTTCATTACTCTTTATTTTTTGCGCTACCACTTTGGCAACTATTATTATTTAAACTTACAAGTTATTAAATCCTTTTAAAAGCCAAGCGAAGAAAGTGATATTACATTAATTCCATCATTTCGAGTATAACTTATACCTGTACCAGTAATAATATTTAATGATTGTAACTTTGTGCTACTTGACTCTTCTAAAATTGAAGCAAATTTCAACAAGTTGTTAGCCGCGTCCTCAATTTTACCGGTTCCTAATTTAATTTCAAAAGCACAATATTCGCCAGAATACTTTTGCACAATAGCATCTACTTCCAAACCAGTTGAGTCATAATAATGATACACTTTAGCGTCACTCGCTTGAGCATAAACTCTCAAATCATGAATGACCAATGATTCAAACAAAAAACCTGTTAATTTTAAATCATTTATCAAGGCTTCTTTTCCTATACCTAATGCAGCTACTGCAAGAGCAACTTCTGAAAAATGTCGTTTAGCGGATTTACGCAAAGAAGCTGATGATCGGATATGTGTATTCCATGCAGGTTGATCTTCCATGATCATCAAACGATTTAAGGCTTCTAAATAATCGTAAATTGTGGGACGAGAAACATCCGTGTTTTCATTTAGTTTAACATCTTTCTCGAGTACTGTAATATCAACTGTTGTTGCTACATTCCGAGCAAGTGCACGCAGTAGACCACGAACTTTCTCAGGATTTCTCTTTACATCTGAAACACGACTCATGTCTACATCTGCCAACAAATCAACATAAGCACGATTAATTTCCATTGCCTGAGCTAAACTTTTATTTAGTAAGCCAGGAAATCCGCCTTTTATAATTCGCTCAACAATAAATTCAAGGTCTGTTGGTGCGTCACTCGCTTGCTGATTAATTCCATTTAACAATTTACCCAAGCTGATCTCACCTGATGAATACCCCATTTCCTGCCAACTCATTGTGCGCATATCCAAGATAGTAAATCTTCCTGCACCCGAGTGTATTTTTATACTTTCCTCCGGATTTGAAGAGCCCGTTAAAATAAATTGAGCCGTTTCATTTCGTAGATCCACTTCATGTCTCACATAATTCCAAATTTTAGGGTATTCTTGCCATTCATCAATCAAGCGGGGTGTATCTCCAAGTAACAATCGCTCTGGAGCTGTTTCCATAAGCAATGGAACCTGCTCGTCTCGATCAAAAGAGACCATGCTAGCGGCAAGTTGCTTCGCTGATTTTGTTTTACCACAGGCCTTCATGCCGCGAATTAATAAGGCACCCGAAGCATTTAATTTCCGCTTCAATTCTTCGTCTGAAATACGCGCTATATAAGAAATTTCTGATGACATAAACTATGTTTTTCTTTCACAAATATAGTTTAATTTTACACTTTACACTATATGTAATTTACATATAAAATACTTTTTACTTTACATATTGTAGAAATATTACTTTACATATTTTGAAATAATGATTCATAACAAATTAATCCCTCAGCTGACGGATGAGATGCACTCGATAAACTTCTCTCGATTTACCGTGTCTCTCGATCCGCCTAGGCGGACTCGATTCACTGATAAAAGCTAGCCGAGTGTTCCGACGAAGGGCATCGAGCGGCTTGTGCTGAGCCTGCCGAAGTAAGCCGAGATGCGCTCGATAAGCTTTCTGAAAGCTAGTCCTGTGAGATATTGTCTTTAAATCCTATGTTAGATTTTTTAAGATTCTTATACCTTTTGCTGTCAAGAGTGATTTTATTTGTGAAATGGCAACTTGATTGAGTTGTAAAATCCGTTCGGATGCTGAAATATTTTGTTGGATTAGCAAGCCATTTATACTTTCCATATTACTAAGGACTACAAGTTGTTCGAGGGTGGCATGGTCGCGCATATTCCCATCAAATCTTGGGTTATTATTTTTCCATTGTTCCGCAGTTAATCCAAACAAAGCAACATTTAATAAATCAGCTTCATTTGCGTAAATGATTGAGGTTTGATTTTTTGTCAATGATTTAGGAACGAAACTTTCCTTGATCGCGTCAGTCTGTATTTTATAATTAATCTTTGCAAGTGTTCGTTGGACAGACCAATTCAAATTTTGTTGGTCGGATTCTGCTGTTTTTAGACGTTTTATTTCGGTAATTAAATATAATTTAAACTCAGGTGATACCCATGATGCAAATTCCAGCGCAATTTCGGAATGAGCGAAAGTACCACCATATTTTCCTGTACTTGTAATTATTCCTATTGCTTTTGTTGATTCAACCCATTTTGAAGGAGATAATGTAAATGAATTACTTCCTGCCTCAATTAATAAGGAGTCGATTTCGACCCCTTTAAAATCAGGATTATTTATCTTTTCCCATAATGCAAGAAATTCTATGGTTGACTTTGATCTTAACCAGTTTTTAACAACGTCCTTGGGTTCTAAGGGATTCTTCTTCCTGGCAATATCGGTTAATGAAATATATTCATCTCCTTTTTCTCTTCTTAGATTAATGACTAAACCATTAACCCCTATTTCTTTTTTCATTCATCAATATTTACTTAAAGATAGCATAAAATTAGATACTCATCAAGAAAAAGATTATTAATTAATCAATATATATTACTCTATGTCCTTAGCTTAGAAATAACTTATTATTAGATTTTCTAATCGCATCTTTCGTTGCGATCTACCGTGTCTCTCGACTTACTTCGGTATCGCTCATCTCGACTACGCTCGATTAGCTAATTACAAGGGCATCGAGCGGAGTCGAGATGCACTCGATAAGCTATATGGTAGCTAGCCGAGTGGCCCTGCCATAGGTAGGGTTGTACCGAGGCTAGCACTTACCCCTAATCCTTAATACAACGAACAGTTAAGCCGCTCGCTCTAGTTGCAGCATCGGACCCAGCAACACTTGCACCAAAGCGCATATATAATGAATTGGTTATGTTGATATTACTATACCAATAATGACCGAAAGATGCAATATTGATGACAGCACCGCCAACTATTTCTCGGTTGCCGGCAACAGTAAATTTGAGTGGAGAAGAGATGGAACACCCAAAGCTAACACATTAATTTCATTACTTACCAATAAATTAGCTTCTTAAAAATACTTGAACTGATTGAGAAATTAATTTTAAAAAAAGGAGAATTGTGTTTAAAATGTCGTCAACTTTAATCGATAATTAATGGCATGCTATTAATCGCTGGCCGAGTGTTACGACCGAAGGGAGGAATGTACCGAGGCTAGCGGGAGAAAAAAGTAATTTCTAGATAAGGATTAAAATGATAAAAAACAAAAACGAGAATGACGCTCTCGCTCTCATTCTCGTTTTGTTTTGTGGTGCCTCCAGGAATCGAACCAGGGACACAAGGATTTTCAGTCCTTTGCTCTACCAACTGAGCTAAGGCACCGCTCGTTGTGAGTGCAAATTTAATACTTTTTTGGTTTATTACAAGTGAATTTTTGTTATAATGACAACTTTTTCATGAACGCTGACTAAAAAATTGATTTTTCTTTTTTTAATGATTTAACAATTTTAATGCAGTCAAAACGGCAGATGCACTTATCTTTGTTACCTATGAAGGATATTATTCATTGTATTGATGCAGGAAATACCGCCTTTAAATTAGGGGTATTTGAAAATGGAGTCCTAATTGAAAATCACCGTTTTGACGATAAAGAATCCTTATTTTCGAGTTTAACGAAAGATGCGGTAATTGCACTTGCATCGGTTAGAGACGCTTCAATTACGGAAGAATTATTAGACCAATTCAATGTAAGCGTTTTGGACAATACTCTTAAAACACCCTTTCAGAATCTTTACCGAAGTGCAGGATTAGGCATAGATCGTTTGTGTAATGTTGCTGGAATGTATGCCCAGCTTTCGTCTAAAAACAACAATGCATTATCCATTGACATAGGAACTTGCCTAAAATTTGATTTGCTTCATGGTGTCAAAGGCTACCTTGGTGGGTCAATATCGCCAGGGATTCGCATGCAATTTCAGGCATTGAATGAACATACTGCCAATTTACCTTTGCTAGAATTCCCAATAGAACCTACTAGTTTGTATGGCAACACAACTGAACTTAGCATTCTTTCTGGAGTAATTGGAAACTTGAAAGGTGAAATAGCATGGCGCATTGCTCAATATGAGCTTGAATTTCCTAATTTAAATATCTATGTGAGTGGTGGGGATGCTTCTTATTTTGATTTAGCACAAAAAAACAACATCTTTGCAGACGAAAACTTAACTTTGAAAGGAATCCACGAAATCTATACATTTAATGCGTAATTTTTTAAATCTATTATTTATATCTCTTGTCTTTGGCGCTCAAAGTCAAACCATGACTACGCACCCAATATCTTACTATGGAATTGGTGAAATTGGTCAGCAATCACATTCAATATATGATGCTTTGGGCAAGACTTATGTCTCTTATTTTGATTCTTCACAATTGAATATTTTTAATCCTGCTACTTATTCCATCCTTACTACAGGGAACACTTTATTGTCTATTGGGATTAACGCGAGAGCATCTCAGTATACACAAGAAGCTGCTATTTCGAATCGATATTTTGCACTAGCTGACCATTTTGCCCTTGGATTTAAAATGAAAAAAAGGATGGGTTTAGCTTTTGGATTAAAACCATATGCTAAAAGAGGTTATGCCTTTTCAGAAAAAATATATACTGGTTTAGACTCCTTAAATTATAGTTATTCTGGCAGAGGATCTGTTAGCGATTTTTTTGTGGGGTTTTCATACGCCTTAGTACAATCAAAGAAAACTTTTCTCTCATTAGGTGCTAATGTAAATTATCTTTTTGGTAATGTTTATAATGACCGTTCTAGCATATTAATCAGTAATACTACTTATTCAGGAGGATTAAGCAGTGCTTCTTTCTTGGTGAAAACCATCCATTTAGATTTTGGTGTTTCATACAAGCATCAATTTGGACGACATTATCAAATGTGTCTTGGCGGTACTATCGACCCGAGTCAAAAATTGAATACAACTTATGCTGCTGCATTTTATTCCTCTAATAATATGAGCGACCCTACTCAATATGACACCTTGAGTTCAGCAATCTATAAGGGACATATAATTTCTGGATTGAACTATAGTATTGGGATGAGCAATAGAGTTTTCTTTGATGCATGGAAGAGAAAGGCCCGGACATTACACCCCAACCTTTTGCTTAATTTATCTTACAATTTCAAGTCTGGATTTACCCATGATTTTGATAGTCTTGCCTCTTGGAATGCTGGGAAGGGTCAGCATTTTGGAATTGGAATTCAGTTTTCACCCGAATCAAAAATTTACGAGAATATTGCAAGTTTGAAAGCTTTCGATAAACTATCCTATCGCATTGGAGCCTATAGGGATCAATTGCCCTATTTCAAGGATCAAGTTCAATATGTAGACAAAGGCATAAGCTTTGGTGTTGGCATTCCTATCTTAGCACAACAATCTTTATCTACCTTAAATTTTGGTATTAGTTTAGGTCAAAGAGGAACTTTCTCAGCAGGTCATTTAATGGAAAGTTATGTTGGGATTAATTTTGGTGTTATTCTTTCTCCCGCTCGATTTGAACCGTGGTTTAGAAAACGAAAATTAGATTAATTGATCGCAACAGCACAAAAAATAATAATCGTATTACTTTGTGTTCTTACCATAGGACTTAACTATTCGTGTGAGAATGATTTAAGTGCTGTTCAAAAGGTTACTTACAATCCCAAATCACCTGATGAAACCATTAAGGATTTAGAAATGATCTTTGCAGAAGCAGGATATGCGCGTGTTGAATTGAATACATCTCTAGCTGAAACCTATCACCATCCTGATCATATCACTAAATTGAGAGATAGTTTACGCGTCAATTTTTTCTCAGATAAAGGTGAAATTATTTCTACCTTAACGGCACTTTATGGAGAAATTAACTATAACAAAGGGGAACTTATGGTAAGAGATTCTGTTCGTCTTTATAATTATGCTAAAAAACAAACATTAGAGACCGAAGTCTTGTACTGGACACAAAAAGACAGCACTATCTTTACCCCCTCACAAGTCATTGTGAAATCACCTAAAGGTATATTAATTGGTCAAGGAATAAAAACTAAACAAGACTTTAGTCGCTTTGAAATACTAAAACCTAGTGGCAAGGTTACTATTGATAAATCAGAAGAATTAAATTAAAGTTATGAAAATCTATAATAAAATAATGCGATATTTTTGGCTACTATTGAGCGTAGTCTTATTTTTAATAGTAACTATAAAAGGAATCACCGTTGGATTTGATCGATGGGTTTCTTATTATATAATTGTAGCGATGGCTGTAGGAATGTATTTTTTTAAAACCTGGATGATGAAACGCTTTGAAAAACATGCAGCTTTTTTAGCCGAAAAAGATGCCAACGAAAAAAAATAATAACAAATCAATCTTTAGATTGTTACAATAGTATGCGTTTAATTTTTTCTTTTTTCTTTTTATTAGTTTCAACCATCTCTTTTAGCCAACAATTTGTGCGTGGTAAAGTCGTAGACGAAAAAAATAATCCTATTCCATTCACCAAAATTTATGTAAAAAACGCACCTGAATATCGTACTGTAAGTAATGTAGAAGGAGCGTACGAGTTGTCGCTTATGCCGAGTGAATATTTTTTGATATTTGACGCTACAGGATTTGAAGAACGCGAGACCTATATAAGCGTCAGTAATGCTGATCAGCAAAAAGACATGACTCTTTTTCCAAGTAAGGTGCAAGAATTTGAATCCATAGATTTTTCTGTTAAGAGAACTAATCCAGGAAGAGATATTATGCTAAAAGTAGTTGCAAAAAGAGATCAGATTAATCCATGGAATTACCCTCATTCAGTTGATGTTTATATCAAAGCAAGTGAGACAATTGATTTCAAGCAAAAAGATCAAAAAAACAAAAAAGAAGAAGTTGTTGAAGATAATGATCCATTAGCGGAAGAAAAAAAAGAAGTCAACCAAGAAGCAAATAAAATGAATTTGGTTGAGGTAAATCTTCAAAGAAATTATATGCCCATTGGTAAGGTAAAGGAATTTCGAAACGCCTATACTTTAAGAGGAAGTGACAAAACACTGTATTATACAACAACGGTAAAATCTAATTTTAACTTCTTCGAGAACT
>CANJQZ010000001.1 GCA_947476515.1 Flavobacteriales bacterium | reverse complement strand
TTAAAAAATAAGCCACTAAGCATATAAATGTGGCAATAAAGGAATAAATGAGCAGGTTGAAGGTTAGCTCGATCCGTCGTTTTGATTCCATTAACCAATAGTACCAATAACATTTTTCTTCATAAAGTTTTTGCATACATACACTACGAGGCACTTAACAAAATATAACGCGTAAGTGAATTAAATTTTCTTTTTACTGATGATTCTAATAAACATCGGTGTTTTTTAAATGATCGGTGTATGTATGTTCCCCATTGGTTCAGCACTTGTTATATAGCACAAAGTACTTTCCAAATTTCAAGCATTGCCAAGGTGTCTAATTTACAATAGGCCAATAAGTTATTTCGGGTTTCATTTACATCCCCTTTAAATGATCCGTCAATCATACTCATGAATGTTTTATTGGCTAAATCACCATTATTTATTGGTAACGAGGCATATGATAAAGTGGGCACCAAAGCAGGCAATACATCTTTAATAGAGGCGCTTTTACCTAATTGCGGTGTATAATACCAAGCATTTTCAAAAACAGTTAATAAATCGATCATACGATTATTCAGGCCTCTTAAAAATACGCTGTCAGCAGGAAAATCTTCCGCCAATCGTTCAATAACCCCTTTTTCAAAACTTGCTCCATAGGCAACAATACTTCCCGTTGTTCCAAAATCATGTTTCATTTGATTAATCATTGCTTGGCGTGGATTCAAAGTATGTGGGTTTGTAAAATCTGCTTCTTGTGCTAAAAATTCTTTATGCGCTAATTTTCCTCCTATTGAAGACAATATGTGTAATGAATATTGAAAGCCAACTTGCTCAAATGGTGAGGTACCGTCTAAGACAGGAACAACGAAATTAACTGTTTCAAAATCGAAAAAATACAAGGGATATGCAGCCGTATTTAAAAACTGATGTATGCGTTTTCTATCAACATGTGTAGCACCTGTTTTTTGACCATTTACTTGACAACTTTGGCGGTGTGATAATTCAAAATCATTTGGAACATCCGCTAGGTTTACAATGCCACTGTCATATAAAGCCCATATTTTTTTTCTTCCGTTATATAAATTAAACACCTTGTCCTTATCTAATAAATTACCCCAGCAATGTGATTTAAAGTCGCAGTCAAAAGGTTTAGAACAATGTGCTCCAATGGCTTGAGTTGGCTCTAACCCTGTTTGTAAAATTTGCTTAAGTGCTTGAATTTTTTTAGTTACCCAGGCTTGTTTTTTAATAACTTCAGCAGTAATGTCTGTTAGTGTAAATAATTCATTCATATCAATGGCGCCATTTTTTACATATGAAATATTTATGTGCATCAAAGAAAATCGTTTAGGAGCATGCCCAGCATTTTCCATCACCCAATATTGTAAAGCGGCATCGGTAATATAATAATCATACATTTTGCTACTGCTTTTTACTTCAATGGCATGAATATCTCCATTAGCATCATGTTCTAAAATATCTAAAACGGATAATACTTCATCGTGATAAAATGCAGCTTCGTACAAGACACTTGTCTTGTTTTGCATTTCAACAATCGTATTATCAATGGCATCAGTATAATCAAAATGTGTTTGGCTGCTTAGATCAATACCATTTGGAAAACACCCATGTGCCATTTTTCCAATCAAATTTCCTTGGTCAAAAATAGCTTGTTGTCTCGGCGTGATAGCAGGTTTTAATTCTTTTCGGTATCGCTCGAAATATAGTTTTTTAGCACATTGCGCGCCAGAAACAAAGCGCGACTTCGATAATTGATGTGGGTATTTTAATGGCATTAGTTATGTTTTTAACGAAGAAATGTTTTAGGTATGCAAAATTGTTGTGGAGATTGATTTCAAATAAATTAATTAAAATTTATTATGTTACTCATCAATTTCATTATTATTCTCAATTAAATCTGAATTAATTTTTTTTATTTCCTTTTTTCTTAAACTGCTATTTATTGAATTAAAAAAAGACTTACTCATATTAACTGATCCACCCTCAACCATAAATATGGGGCATTTCATATTCAATCCAATAGTGTTCAATTCATCTATAGTATTATTAATATCAGTATTTGCAATATTAAATTTATTACTAGTATGAAGTTCATATATGAACTTAAACAGAGGAGTAATTTCTCGAGATCTTTTTATTTTACTTGTTTTCAATATCTTTTCTTTGTTTTTAAATGTTATAATCATCTTATTTAATTCGCCAAAGTTCAATTTACCAATATCCACAAAATCATTTATTGGGCTGTTTAGTATTGTTTTTCTAAAATCAATAGCACTATTATCAAAAGAATTATCAAAAATAAACTGTAATGAAGTGTATGTCGTGGCAACAAACCCATGTTTAAAGTTAATTTCTTTTTCTTTCGAATTGAGGATATAGCAAGTAATTTCATTATACTTAGAAATAAAATAATTACTCAAAAGATATGAGAAACCACCAGAAATATTTTGCCTTACTTTAGTATTTTGAATAATTGGAAAGGGCAAAAAATCAATTAAAACAACTTTTTTTTTGGCTAATAATTTTAACTTTTCAATTTTTATTTCGACCTGATTTTTTAGTGAAGTAGTAAATTTATTTTCTAAACTCTTCCAATTTGCAGGACCATTTAACCAAGGACTATTATTTGTTTGCAAGGGATTATAAAAATATGATTTATCCTTATTTTTATCATTTCCTTTCCAAAAAGGAGGTGCTTCGCCTATTAGAATTTCAACATTAATTTCAGTTACTGCCTGTTCAACTTCTTTTTTTTTGAAAAGATCAAAATAAAAATCTCCTGCTTCAATTAAAATTGGTTGTTGATTTTTTGCATAAACAATAACAAATTTTTTCTGAACTCTTGCGTACATTCTTTCTTCTTCATCTGCACCTTTAAGAACATCAAGGTAATCGACAAAGTACACCCAGTTTACTAGGTATTCATCATATAATTCCTGAAAAAATTTACCATATACCCAGCCGTATTCCCAAGCTTTGTCATATAATATTTCAAATTCTTCTTTTGAAAGTGGGTATAAGTCTGCCATAGTGATGTTGTCTTAGTAGGTTTATTAATTTTCTTTCAGCACTTTAATCGATAGTCTACAAATGAGCTGTTTGTTATAGGTTCAGTTAGTATACTTTTTGGCGTTCTATAAAAATCCCTTAAAAAATAAAGATACCTATTTTATTTAAAATCAATATGCTCAATGAGTTCACTGTCGTATTTTGATTTTAATTCAGGATCGTGGTGCTTTCTTGGAGATACAGAAAGCAATTCTATAGCATTATCAATGCCTTCAGGCGAGGCTTATACAAATGTGAAACACAGATTTGGGCTCAGTAGTTACTTCCAAACTGGGAAGTAAGGTCACAAAAAGAGGGAAGTTAACTAATATTTCCTCCTTTAAGTCTAAAAAGTTCTTCAGGAGAAACTTCTAATGCTTCTGAAAGTGCAAAAAATACCTTCAAGCTCATATTCATAGATCCTTTTTCAATGAGTTGAATTGTCCTAACATCTATATCGCAAAGTGAAGCTAAACTGCTTTGAGTTAGCTTTTTTTCACCCCTGATTTCCTTTATTCTTTGACCTATATTCTTTAACTCAATATCAATTTTCTTAATCACAATCAAAAGTGAACTATTAACAGAAAAAATAACACGAAATATATTTCGTGTTATTAAATTATTTGTTATTTTTGGTTCAATTAATGGAGTATAGAAACCATGCAAATGGCGCACAATCCGAAATGTGATGTAAGTAGGGACCTAAAAAAAAATAAAAATGAAATCAATAATTTTTATGGCAACAATGTTGCTAACATTCGGGGTTGCAAATGCACAAAAAGTTGCGAAAGTTACAATTACTTCAAAAACTTCTATCACAGAAGCATTGAACAAATGCAAAGAAGCCGGAAGAGAAGCGAATTGGGGAAGTAGAGATTATGAAGCTAATGCAAGTCATGGAAAGGTAACATTATGGCAAAATGTTGGAAGAATAAATCCTTTTGAGTTTTATTGTCAAGTTGAGGCTACATTTAAAGACGGTATCACAACTTTGTCTTTCAGAATACCACATAATCCAAACGCAATAGCTAACTATATTAAGGAATTGAAAAAAATCACAACAAAATTAAAGTTACCTGAAATGATGGTAGGAGAATACTTTGATGGAATAGAATAAAATATTTTTTATAAGACTATTAACTTCAAAATTAATACGATATGGCTTGGGTAAATTTGTTGACATTGATGTGGGGTTATATGCTAGTAGACAAACCAACAGGTGCTTAAATCAAGCCACTAAGTGAAGTAAATTTTGAAATGAAGAAAAAACCTAAATAGAAAAAATAAAAATGGCGGTTCCTGAAAAGCCTAAAGAGTAAGGATTATTTAATTTATTTACAAATGAAAAAAACACTATTATTATTATCAATTTTATCAGTAATCCTATTGTCTTCTTGCCGGAAAACAAAATATGGTGATGTTACTTTTTGGCAGAAAACAGGAAGCGGTTTTAGTATTACAGTAGTTGACCTTAATGGGGTATCTTCAAATATTTCAAGCGAATATGCTTCTGCTCCTGCTTGTGGAGCTTCGGGTTCTGCTGTTTTTAGTCACTTAGAAACTGGCTCTTATAATTATACTGCAGGTGATGGAACTAATTCGTGGTCGGGTACTGTTAATGTTACCGAAGGATGTACTACAATGGAATTGTATTAATACCAAAAAAGTCTAAACTTAAAAAACCTACTATTTGCATAGTAGGTTTTTTGTTTTTATAATCAAGGACTCATTGTGAGCCATATATGCTTGAGATAAGCACCTAATTATCCCCTAATTCGCTGGGGTTGTATCGAGAGGAGCTAAACCAGTGTTAGCAAACATCACCTTTTATAATAAATTTCCACCCAAAATCCGAAGCATAAATTTGTTTTTATCCAATCACCCTCAGGAGCCTCCCTGTAAAAACTTTTTGATTTTAAAAGCACTCTTAATTGACTTGTCCAAGAAAATCCGCAACGATTACTTGGTATCTTTCAGATTCAATTTGCTTTGAAAGTACAGTATAAATTTCACTGTGTTTATTTGTTGTCACTCCTCCATATTTGGTTTTGGTAAGTACATCATACTTTTTTTCATATTGTGTGATTAATTCTTTAAATTGTTTTCTAATTGTTTGATAAATAGTCCTGAAGGTATAATCGTTATGCAATTCCTCATAAAGTTCGGGATGGTTTGTTTTAGCATAAAGAAGATATTCTTTAATAAAGAAGTCGAACTCGTAGAATGCATCAGCGTTACTAATGAAGCTAGTTGGCCAGGCCCAATAAACACTTGTTGTATATTCCTGCTGAAATAATGGGTAGAGATCATAAATGACCTTTGTTCCATGATAATAGGCATTAAATTCTTCCATTAAGCCTATAATGCCACTGCTTTGAGTTGATTGTGAGGGCTGTGCGATAATGTATGTTTTATACCTTAAGGTTTGAAGTGATTCTGGAATTGCATGCGCTAATTCAATACTAGGGAATAGCTTAGTGCTAGGGTAATTATAGCTGTAACTAAGGAATTCATTGATATAAAAGCCTTCTGATTTAGATAAGTTAGGGATATTTTCCCCTTGTTTTGAGCGCATATAGGGAATTTGGCTATCAAAAGCATGGGTTGTTTCATGAACCGTTGTAGATATTGAATTTAAAAAGCTTTTGACATCTTTTAATTCACAAAATTCCAAATGATGCATACTGGAAGAGGTGGAGTTTCCACCATAGGAAATGGATCTCCCATTTTTATGAAATTGATTTACAATATCATAACCTGTGCTTGAATAAGATAACAGTTGACTCATCGCCCAATCTTGGGAAAGTTGCGAAAATGCAAATCCAGAATAACCAACTAAAACTATGATATATCCGTAGGAACGAAACATAGGAAAGTATATTAAAGTTAGGTAGCTGTTGCGTCATACTTCCTTCATAATGATTTTTCTAAATTTCGTTACTCTTATTGCTTAATATCATGTAGTCAAAAGTTGAACTAAGTTGAAATTTCTTCTAATTTGTATAGTTGGAAAATGCTTATTTATTTTAAGGACGGCTTTTTTGTAAAAAAGTAATTATACTTTAGAAAGTCAATTTAATTAAATTATATAGGAAAATATTAATTTATTTAAGTTCTATTTTGAATTTATTGCTACTTTTTAGGTATTTTTGAAAGTAAACATTAATTAAATCTTTTATTATGGCTCTTAAATGCATTAACAATTCACTGGTATTAATTTTATCATTACTTTTTATTTCTTCTTGTACCCTTCATAAGCGTATTGATAAAAATGGTTATTTCGTAGAATTTAAACATAAATCAGCTGCAAATAACAACAGTTTCGAAACAGCAAATATGGATTTAAATGAATCTAATGTTTATGTAGAAGCTGAAAACAAGTCCTTAAGCACCAACAATTTTGAAGGTAACATTACTGCTGAAGCATCAAGTAATAAATCAGGTGATTTAAATATTGATAACGAAAATTCAGAAGTGAATCTTGAGGGTAGTGAAATTCAAATTATTGCTCCTCTAGACAAACAGTTGACTTTAAGAGAAATCAACAAGATGTCGAAATCGACAATTAAAAGTGAGATTAAGAAAGAAGTCTCAAAAATCAAAAAATTTAAAGCGCTTACCCCTAGAAGGAGAATGTCTATAATTCTTAAGCTTGCTATTATTTTGACAGGTGTTTCTTTGGTTTTATTGATAATTTCATTCTGGCTTTGGATCTTCAATGCGGGTAATATCTATTATGATGCTTATACAGGGACTTACCTGCAGTCATCTTATAATTCGGCGTTCTTGGTTGCAGGTTTAGTAACATTAGGTGCAGGCTTGTTCTTATTTATCTTGTCTTTTCTAGCCAGTTAATCATTCATTTTAATAGAAATTAATATTTTAGTTCTGGTCAATAACATCAGTATAGATGCTTGATTTTTTTTGCTGATTTGGCTGTCTGAATTCAGGTATTTAATTTAACCTACTTTTCACTTCTTCAATGTAATATTCAGGAGTGACATAAGGAATGTAATATTGAAAAATTCCCTTTTTTATGCTTCAAATCTATTGAGGAAAATGTATACATTTCCTTTAAATAGCTTCTCTGAGAACATTATATTTATTAGTAAACCGTAGTGAGAATTTTTGTTAATAGCGTATTTTTGCAACAAGATGAGTAGAGTATTATTTTATGTTAATTTGATTTTAAGATATGTTATAACATTCATCTTAATCTCAATAGAACAAATATTCTTTGTATTATGCCTTGCAATCTTATATTTAATATTAAATGCAGAAATTGATCCTCCAATTGTTGAGCATTTTAATATCGGTAAGCGCATTAAGATTTCAGATAATCATTATGTCTTAAAAAATAATTATCTTAAAAAAAACGAATTCGGCATTTGGGAGATGTACATCGAAGGTGATCCTTATGAAAGAGGCCTTATTTATGGTGAATTATCAAAAGAATTGATTCAAAGACAAGAGGATATTTTTGTTAATCAAATAAATAATTTTGTCCCTAGCAATTTTATGCAACAATTTTTACGCTTGTTTATAGGTTTGTTTATTTCTGAATTACCAAAAAACATACCCTTAGAAAATCAACAAGAAATTTATGGAATTTCTCAATATTTTTCTAGTCGTTATGATTATATCGCTTCAAAATACACTAGAATATTAAACTATCATGCTGCCCATGACATTGGTCATGCATTAAATGATTATAGCATTGTTGGATGTACTTCTTTTGCATTGAAAGATGAGCTGACTGCAGACAGTAATTTGATGATTGGAAGAAACTTTGATTTTTATGTGGGAGATGAATTTGCTCACGATAAGTTGATATTGTTTGTTAATCCATCAAAGGGATTTAGTTTTGCTTCTTATTCATGGGCAGGATTTACAGGCGTATTATCTGGCCTGAATGAAAAGGGATTAAGTGTTACAATTAATGCCTCTAAATCTGATTTGCCAAGTGGGGCAAAAATGCCAATTTCAATTTTAGCGCGTGAAATTTTACAATATGCTTCAACAATTGAGGAAGCTGTTGCTATTGCAAAAAAGAGGCATACTTTTGTTTCTGAAACGCTTATGATTGGTTCTTCATTGGACAAAAGAGCTGTTTTAATAGAAAAATCACCGACCAAATTGGGTGTGTATGATTCTAAACAAAGTAAATTAGTTTGTTCCAATCATTATCAATCCGCTACTTTTATTAACGACAAGGTAAATATTTCAAATATTAAGGAAAGTGATAGTAAGTTTCGTTTTAATAGAGTAGGAGAGTTGTTATCTGCCCGCAATGTTTTCTCTCTCAATAATGTTTTATCCATCTTAAGAGATCAAAATGGTTTTAAGAATGATACTTTAGGAATGGGAAATCCACGCGCTATAAATCAGTTAATTGCACATCATAGTGTAATTATTTTGCCGAAAAGTTCCATGTTCTATATTTCAACAAGCAATTATCAATTAGGGGAATTTATTGGTTACGATTTAAATAAAACATTTGAATCGAAGAAAGGAACCATTACGCATCGTTTGAGTTCTTCTGAATTTTTATTTTCTAAGGAATATAAGAAATTTAAAGCCTTTAAAGCCACTAAAAAACGAATCAGTCAATTTCTTTTATTTGGTACTGATTTAAAGTTATCATCACATGAAATAAAGGAATTTGTCAACAACAATAAGGAATCTTTTGTGACATTTGAAATGTTAGGTAAGTATTATTTAAAGAAAGGAAATTCGAGTGCTGCAAATAAAATGTTTGCCAATGCATTAACTAAAAATTTAGCTTCTTTGAAAATTAAAATGGAACTTGAAAATCTAAAAAAGGAATGTCAATTTAAAAATAAATGATGCCTAATCAACAATTAATTCCCAAAGAAGTGATGCAAACATTGACTTATGTATTGCATAATTCAAAGTACTACAAAAAATCATTAAGTGGCATTAACTTTAAACAAGAAGATTTAAGTTTTCATGAATGGAGCAACATACCTTTCACTTTAAAAGATGATATAGCTAAAAACAATCTCGATTTTTTATCAGTTCCAATGACTGAAATCGCTGATATTGTTACTACTTCAGGAACAATGGGAGATCCTGTCACAGTTTATTTAAGTAGATCTGACTTAAAACGCTTAGCATTAAATGAAAGAGATTCGCTATCCTTGGCTGGTGTACGAGAAGGTGATTTAGTTCAATTAATGACCACAATTGACCGTCAATTTATGGCAGGAATTGCCTATTATTTGGGAGTTCAGGAATTGAAAGCTGGAATTATTAGAATCGGGCCTGGCTTACCAGAGCTTCAGTGGTCATCGATAATAAATAACAAGCCTAGAGTATTAATTGCGGTGCCTAGTTTTATTTTGATTTTGATTGATTTCGCAAAGAAACATGGAATTAATTTACATGATACTTCTGTAGAATCAATTGTTTGTATTGGTGAATCAATCCGTGATGATGCATTTCATCTTAATGTTCTCGGTAAACGCATCACAAATGATTGGGATGTAAATCTTTTTTCGACCTATGCTTGTACAGAAATGGCAACGGCATTTACAGAATGCCATGCGCAACAAGGTTGCCATTTAAATGAAAAATTGCTCTTTCTTGAAGTAGTTGATGAACATGGAAATGAAGTTGGAGATGGAGAGGAAGGTGAAATTGTAATAACCACTATAGCAACCACCGGAACTCCATTATTACGGTATAAAACTGGGGATATTGCTAAAAGATTTATGCAAAAATGCTCTTGCGGTAATAGTGCTCCTAGATTGGGCCCTATTGTTGGTCGAAAAAATCAAATGATTAAATATAAAGGGACCACCATTTTTCCTCAAACACTTTTTGATATCTTTGATAATATTGAGGAAGTAGCTTGTTATAAAATCATTATTTCGAAGGATAATTTTCAAAATGATCAAATCACGATTCTTTTACAAAAAGAAATATTGGATACCAATATTTATAAAATAATAATAGAAAAATGTCAATCAAGGTTGAAAGTAATTCCTATTTTTACATTTAACGAATTAGAGATAATTCAAGCTCAAGTTTATAAAAAGAATTTACGAAAACCAGAAAAAATAGTATTTATTTAATATTTGAAATTATGAAAAAGTTAGTTTACTTAATTGCAGTATTTTCTTTAATTAGTTTTAAGGGGAATACTCAAAGAATAGAAGATTTATTTTCTAAATCTGACACTCAAATTACATGGTTAGGAATTGATTTCTCACATGTTAAATTGATTGGTGAGTTTTCTCAATTTTCTGAGGCAGGTAGAACAGGAACATCTGTAATTAGGGATAAATATTTCTATGGCTGGAATAATTTAATTCTCAACGAATATCCGAAATACAACATTGCAGAAATGATTCGAAAGGAAAATGTTAATTTGAAAATTTCTGCTATTAATAAAATTAATGAGAACACCTCTATTGAAGATTTGGAATCTGATAACCAACCGAATTATAGTAAGGAAGAAATCGCCCTTTTTATAAAGAAATACGATTTTGAAGAAAATGATGGCATTGGTTTGTTGTTTGTTGCTGACTATTTAGATAAAACAAGAGAAGAAGCGAAGTACCATTTTGTCGCTATAAATTTATCAAACAATGAAGTGCTTCTATGTGAATCTTTTACATCATTTCCAAGTGGTTTTGGTCTCAGAAACTATTGGGCAAAAACCTATTATGATGTAATCATTTCAATTAGAGACTTCAAATATAAAAGTTGGAAAAAAATGTATGGACCAAAATAAAGATTACATTTCAATGATTTTCACCAAAGTGCTAAGTGCTTTTGCATGTTTTTTAACAAATGGGTTAGTTTCATCCCAAACATAGCCGGCAAGAACTGAGCAGATTTGACTTTTCATCCCTTCATTAGTCTTTTCAGAAAAGAAGATTTTTTGTAAGGTCCCATCATACCAGCCATTCACATAGCTTCTAAAAACATCAATACCTTTTTTCAACTCTGTACTATAGTCTTCAAAATTAACATCGTTGCCTTTTAAATGTTCACTTACCATTGTTGCAGCTTTAAATCCAGATGAAATAGCCAGTGTTACCCCAGAACTAAAAACAGGATCTAAAAATTCAGTGCTATTACCACAGAGTATATAACCTTCTCCGTATAACTGTTTAACCGAAACAGCATAATTCAAAATAACACGAGGTTCAAATTTGTAAGCTACATTATCATATCTTCCGGATAAACCTGGAAAGTCTGCCACCATTTTCTTAAAGCCAGCACCATCATTTTCAGCATAATGAGTAATAATCGCAGCATCACCTACAATTCCTACTGATGCTGTTCCGTCTGAAAATGGAATGGACCAAATCCAACAAGTATTGTTATTGAAAGCATGAATAAAAATATTTCGACCATCCTCTTCTGTTCGTTTACTATCATCAAAATGTGAAAAAATAGCTCCTCTTGGTGGGGTTACTACTTTGACTTCTAAATTAAACATGCGTGGCAATACACGCCCATATCCACTTGCATCTACAACATATCTTGCGGATAAATTCATTTCTTCCTTTTGTGCATTTAAATATTTTATTACTTGTTGTGTTGGACCATTTTCAACAAGTAAAACTTCAGCATTGTATTCAATATCAGCTCCTTTTTTGGCTGTTTCTGTCGCTAATGCATTATCGAAATCAGCTCTTTTTACTTGAAAAGTATAATCCCACCCTTTTGTATATTGGTCCTTAAACAGAAAATCACAACGCTGTTCGTTATGATAAAAACAAGCACCTGTTTTTAATTGAAATTTTTGATCTTCAATACATTTTAACAAATCTAATTCATCTAAATAATCCATTGAATGGGGTAAAAGACTCTCTCCAATTACAAATCTTGGGAACTCCATCTTCTCAAGGATTTTCACTGAGAATCCCTCTTTCATAAGTTTGCACGCTGCAATTGTTCCCGCAGGACCTGCACCGATTACTACAACATCAAAATCATTTTTCATATGCCTTTATTTTATTTATTAATTCAATGTGATTTACGAAATTAAAACTGGTCACAAAAGCACCAATTGTTGCTCCTAATATTCCATGAAAAATTAGGTTTTGACCAGTTAAATATAGATTTGGAACGCGTGTTTTAGAATTAATGGTAGTTCCAATAGGATTGTTAAAGTCTTTTTTTATTCCATACAAGGATCCTTCTGGTGTTCCGATATAGTCTCGATAAGTTAGAGGGGTAGAACTATAAACATTTTTTATACACGATCTAAAATTAGGATACCTTGTTTCTAATTTTTTAATAATTTGTTCCTCTTTTTCTTTTTTAAACTTATTGTATGCGGTGCTCCTCACAGAAGGGTCTATTGCTGTATTATAAGTATTTCCCCACTCCTTTACCTCTTTTATATCCATATAGCACATTACACATACCGATTCAGCAAATTCTTCTGATTTGGAAGAAGCAGGTGTGCAGAGGTATAAGGTATGCGGCCAATTTTCTGAATTATCATTAATCGAATTCCAACAATCATAAGAGAAATGCTCATAAATATTATAGTTGAAATAAGGAAAAGAATGCTCCTTTAAAGAAAAATAAACCATTAATGAGGAGGTGGTATTTTGTAATTTTTGAACCCGATCACGATATGCTGGTCTAAATTTGTCTTTTCCAAAAATATCAATGGTCAATGAGGGGTGCATATTGGAAATAAAATTATTTGCGGCATATTCCATACCATCAGAACAAATTACGGAAGTAATTTTTTTATCACTTCCGTAATTTGCTCCAACAACCTCTTTTCTTTTTAGTATTTCACCATCATACTTCCTTAATTCTTTGACTAAAAGTTTGGCAATTTGTGAGCCACCATCAACTAAACGATAACTACCTTTGATATAGCTATTCATTATTAGGGCAACGACATAAAGAGGAGTTGTTTTTTCATCACCAGCATATAAAGGCCCTGATCCAAGTAGAACGGTTCGCAGAATTTTATTATTGGTAATGGAATTGATAAAATCCCAAGCACCTAATGATAATATTTCAGGGTTATTATAATATGCTTGATCATCACCTAATTCTAAATTATAAAGTGGAAAAAAATCACAGATTTGCTTGATCTTTTCACAAAATGCTAAAATTGCTTTTTCTTCCTCAGGAAAAAGTTGAATAAGTTGAGAACTGAATGCTTCATATCCTTGTCCATGAGGATAGGAAACTCCGTTTGGCAAACGAATTAAATCAAAACAATCACGATCTAAAGATTTTAACTTAAGAGCGTCATAAATCCCTAAGTAATTAAACATGCGTTGTAGATTTTCTCCGGGATCTAAACCACCCACATAATGCACACCAGTGTCAAAAACACATTTGTCACGACTAAAAACTTGTAAGGCACCACCAATTTGATTGTTTTTTTCTAAAACCAACACTGAATAGCCATTTTTGGCTAATATCACTGCCGAAGAAAGTCCGCCAATCCCACTCCCAACAATTAAAAAATCATATTTTTTGATCTGAGTCATTACTTTATTTTTTTCGTAATATTATCAAAACATTCGATGTCGTTTTGGAGTGTTTAATAATTTCAATACTCATATTTTTTTCTTTTGCGAATTCGTTGATTTGAATTTCAGAGATAAATTCTAAAGGATTTCCAGCCTTGTTAAAGCCAAAAACCTTTGTAGAGAGTGTCTCAGTAAATTTTGTTCTCTTATGTGATTTTAGATTTTCACTTAATCCATCTCGTATAAAGATAATACCATTTTCATTTAAATTAACCTCAATATTCTGAAGCATATCCTGTTGATCTTTAAAAGGTAAATAGTGAAGCACATCGTTTAAAAATACTACATCACATTTTTCAATTTTTTGAACTCTTATATCATTGCTTAAGAATATTAAACCACTATTTTGTTTTATACAATTATTCGCTACATCAACTTTGTCCTGATCATAATCAACACCAATTATTTGGCGGTGTTGATTCCGGTAATGTAGATAATAACTAAGGTAACCATAACCGCATCCTAAATCATATATTTTTTGCCGGTCATTTATGAGTTGATCATAATAGGCAAAATGCTTCTTTTCTAGCATCCATTTAATTCGAACATACCACTCTAAAATTGGGCCTTTTAGCAGATAATTATTAATGACTTTAGGTCCCCAGAAATCAATGTTGGCAAGTTCTTTTTTCCAATGAAGCATTCCTTCGGTCATCAGTTGCTTCACTTCCTTGGTCGTTGCCGAATAATCTGCTTTTTCAGAATATGGAATTGAATCCAATGCTTTAATAATTAATTGTCCGCGACTAATTAAAATATCATTTCTAGGATTAGCCTCATGTACACCAATTAATAATAATGGTTGTATGTCTAATTTAAGTTCTTGTGCCATAAAAAATGCCCCTTTGTGAAAACGCTTCATTTCTCCGTCGACACTTCTTGTTCCTTCTGGAAATATTACGATAGAATATCCTTCATCAATTCTTTTTTGAATTTCAACAAGATTCATTGAAGCCCCATCTTTCGTATATGGAAAACCTGCATAGCGAATAAATAAGCCAAAAACCGGCGAATAGTAGACCCAACTTTTCACCATTATTATGGTCTTTGGGTGGATCATTAAGACCAATAAAATATCAAGAAAAGAAGTGTGGTTGGCAACAATAATTTTAGGTTTTTTAAAATCAATTTCGTCGATAAATATGCGTTTTTTAAGATGGAAGCCAAAATAAATAACGGTTTTTACTAATTTAGAAATGAGATAATTCAGAAAAGCTTGTTTTTTTACTTTTTTGATTGGAAGTGGAAATAAAATGATTATTAGAAAAAGAGTTAAAACAATACTTCCAACAAAAAAGTAACAGAATAAAATGATGCTAAAAAGTAAGGTAAAAAATGTAATGGGATTTCTTTTTTTCTTTATTCTCTTAAAAACGAATAGGTTAAAAATATAGGGCTGTAGAAATAATGTGATGAGCATTATCGTAGAAATACCCACAACACTTATTAATGCTATCGAATGAATAGCAGGGTGTTTTGCAAAAAATAACACTCCCGTCCCAAATATTGTCGTCAATCCAGAGAGTACAATTGCTGATCGATATGATTTATAGGACGCGTTTCCAGTCCTAAATTGTTGTATTAATCCGTCTGTAGTGAAAATACTAAAATCATCTCCCAAACCGAAGATAAAGGTAGTAATGACGATATTTACAAAATTGAATTTAATATCGAAAAAATTCGTTATTCCTAAAATCCATATCCAGCCAAGAATTAAAGGTAAAAAGGCAAATAAAGCAAGTTCAATTCTTCCATAAATTAATAAAAGAGTAAGAAAAACTAAAAGAGCTGAATAAATAAGTAAAAAATTAAAGTCTTTTTGCACGGAGTTAAGCATCAGTTCCGTCATGTCTGAAATATCTAAAATATAAATATGTGGAATTGTGTTTAACAGGTCTTTACATTCCTGTAACTTATCTCTTTCAATAACAATACTTGTGATAAAGGTATGTTTGCCATTGCTATAATAACTAAGTTTAGACAAACCAATTTCATCCATTAAAGTCTTGCCTTGTGATGTGTCAAAAGGATTTTTTTTCATCCAATTATAAAAAGGATTGAAGGCGTTTTCTGATAAATTGAGGTCTTTCGAAACTACAGTTATGCTTGCTTTTACATTTTCTTGTTTGGATGACCAAAAGGAAATCCAATTCTCATAAGAAGCATTTATTTTACTAATGGGTGGTAAATAGGGTGCTGTGGTAATGAACTCGCTTATTTTTAAATTTTCGCGATAGCGATTGATGGAATCATAAACTTGATAATTTGATTCTTTTCCCTTTTCGAATGATTTTTGAGACGAAATGATGTAGAATTTTTTTTCTTCCCCAGGATTAATTCCAGTGAAAATATCTTCTTTTTCTTTCAATTCATTGGAATGAAACGAAAGGTTATTTAAATCTGCATCAAATGAAATTTTTAAGCCTGTCAGCAAAGACATGCAAGTGATTATCCCTACCAATAAGAAACCTAATCTTAAAAATAGTTTTGGTGTTTTCTTGTTTTTAGTCTTTAATGTTGAAGTAGGAATTTTTAGTTTCAGTATTGAAAATAATATAGGTTGAAGTAAAAGTGTAAAGAGCACTGAACCTACTAAAGTAAAAAGAGCAATCAATCCAAAATTCTGAAGTATTACTGAATCAGCAAAAAGTAAAGCAGCTAGAGCAGCAACGGTTGTAAAACTGCCAACAATCATTGGTGAACTAATTTCCTTTATTGTTAATAGTAAATCACCTGTGTGTTTATAATGGGTGAAAAAATGGAAAGAATAATCCAAAACGATTCCAATTAAAACGGAGGATGTTGCAAGAGATATGGCACTTATGTTGGGTTCAATATATCCCACCATTCCAACGCCACTTAAGATGCCGAAAAGTGCCGGCAGAATAAAATAGAATGGAGCAAGTATACTTTTGTAATAAATTACTAAAAGTAAAATGATTAATCCAATACTTAAAAAGGATGTTAAATAAGTGTCGGCCTTGACTTGATTTGCGTTTTCAACTGCAATTTGAAAGGTTCCGAAATAATCAAAATTTATTTTCGCTCTAATATTAATCCTTTTCTTAAAATTATTAAGATCTGTATTGAGTTCATCTAGCATTTTAATGTCCTTTGAATCACCCGCGATGAAACCGAAAAATAATATGCGCTTTTCGTTCTTTGTGTAGATTAGTCCGTCTTTAACAGTATAAGATTGTTTCCCTTGCTTAGGTTTTACTTTATCTATTTGTTGGAAAGTTAAGCCTAAGGGGTCAAGAGCAAAAAAACTTTTCAAAAAGAAACCATTCCCACCTCTTAGCTTTTCAGCTACCTTTTTTAACTTAACTTCAATTGAATCTTGATTTAGTTTTCTCTCTATTTCATCATAATCCTTCTCTGTGAGTGAGAGAACTGATGTTTTTTGTAAATAGTTAATTAAGTTTTTTTCATCGACATTTCTATAAATTGTAATGTCATTAATCCTTTGCTTAAATTTATTTGAAAGTTCAGTTTTTAATTGATCCAATTGTTCTTCAAGTAGATCGGTATTTTCGCTTGCATCTATAGAAAAAACAATTTGTTTGTTGATAGCATTTTCTTGAATTAGCGTATTAAATTTTTTGTATTCATGGCTTTTGGGAAATACAGAATATAAGTCCTCATTAATATTTAATCGTAATATTCCATTAATTAAAATAAAAAGAATTCCTGAAAACAAAACCCAGAAAAATAAAGGTTTTGAAATGAAATAGCGAACAATATTTGCGAATAACTTACCCATTATATGAAATATTACTTATAATTCCTGTTGGTTTAATAAAATTAAAGCCATGTTTTTGGGTACTTCAAGAGCTCTTTATAGGCATTCTTGTTTAAGTCTTTTAGTACCATTAAGCTTGAATTATAAGCTGCTTTTACCGCAATAGGGACACCACCTCCAAGTTCAGCCCAATGTCCACCAATGAAAAGATTCTTAACAGGAGATTTATAATGAGCAACTTTTGATTTCATATTTACCTTTCCTGGCCTTGTTCCCATCATAGAACCATCTTTGTTATGGGTGTATCTGTGATAAGTAATAGGAGTTGCAACCTCGTAAAAAAGTATATGCTCTCTTAGATTGGGACAAATTTTACCTTCAATTCTTTCAAAAATTATTTGAGCGAAATCTTCTTTTAATTTTTTATACGCATCAGTGCGAACAAATTCTCCTTTTGCATTAATCGTTGTTTTCCAATTATCTTCATAATTCATCCAAGCAGGAACAAAAATATTTAAAGTGCCTTTATTTTCGGGTGCTAATGTTTTATCTCTTACTGTCGGCGCTAAAATACTGATGAATGATTTGTGCGGATCTCCTGAAATATGTTCGGTCCTGGCTGTTTCCTCATTAAAAACATAAAGCATTACATCGCCAAAACCGAGTGATTCTGCAGTACAATTGAGCGCTATTGAAATAGTAAGAGATGAACTATAAAGCTCAGAATTATCTATGGTTGTTTTCAGCTTTTGAGGAACTGCTGCAGGGGGTAAAAGTTTATTGTATACTGTGTCTATATCACAAGCTGCGATTAAATGGCTTGCAGTTAAAGAATATTCTTTGTGTCTTTTTTTATAAGTTACACCTCTGAATTCATTATTTTCAATAGCGATATTAACTACTTCTGCACTCAATATAACTTCAGAGCCATTTTTAGATATTTTCGACTCAAGCCATGCAGGGATCACCTTACTTCCTCCTATAGGTGGATTTTGATAATCTTGATTATACGCCCATGCAATAGGAAAAAGACAAGAAAGAAGATCTGGCTCCGAACAAAACAAATTCAACATTCTTTCATCCTTGAAAAATTTTCTCAATCCTTTTTTTACACCTTTTTCTCCTCCGTACAAAGCATATTTAATGAGAGGATAAATAATATGCAATTGTTTTAAGCTAAAAGTCCATTTTCGAATACCACTCATTGCTTCATTGCTAATGAAAAATTTCGGAAATTTATTCGATACTTCAGCAACCTTTCGAGCAGCTTTAAAAAATTTTTCTATGCCTTTCTCTTCATGAGGAAAATCATGAATTAATTGATTTTTTAATATTTCAGGATTATTGGTTAAAACAAATTCATAATCACTGGTTATGTGCTTGTGAATCGATTTCATGGTAACTGGCTTAGGGAAATCTTCCCCTAAATACTTGAATACTTTTGTAACGGTGCCGTTTTCACCACACTGATTTAACCAATGAATGGCTGTGTCAAATACAAAATCTTGCCGATCGAATCCTTGTAAATATCCTCCGATTAAATAGTGCCTTTCTAATACACAAACTTTAAGACCAGATTTTGAAAGTAAAGCGGCGGCAGTTAGACCACTAATTCCTGCTCCAATAATAATTACATCAAAATCTTTATTTACCATAGAGACCAAAGATAATAAAAGGAACATTAAATAGAGAAGTTTATTGGGTTTTTTGTATCTACTGCATAAATATTTACTATCTTGCATTTCTTATTTGCAAAAATTGTAATTCTAGTTTTATATTAATCGTAGCATAATTTTAAATGAAAGCCATTTCAGCACTTTACGAGGCTCAAAAAATCGTTTTTAGCCCTTTCATTTTTCAAACGGTATATTCCATGATAGAATTAGGCATATTAGATGCCATAAACAATTCTAATGAAGGTTTAGATTTTGATCAAATTTCAAGAGAAACAAATGTTTCAAAATATGGCGTAACTGTTTTAGTAGAAATGGCTGAATCAGCGGGCATAGTAGATGAAATTTCTCCGGGTAAATTTATCCTTTCCAAAATCGGATATTTTATTTTACGCGATGAAATGACACAAGTGAATTTGAAATTTACTCAAGATGTTTGTTATAATGGCTTGTTCTATTTAAAAGATTCCATTGTGGATGCTTCACCAGAAGGATTAAAAGTTTTCGGTGATTGGAAAACAATTTATGAAGGCTTGTCTGAATTACCTCCAATGGTTAAAAAATCTTGGTTTGATTTTGATCATTTTTATTCCGATAATTCATTTTCAGATGCTTTAGATGTTATTTTTAAAAATAAACCTAAAATGATATTTGATATTGGAGGAAATACTGGTAAATGGGCAATTGCTAGTGCTAATTTCGATAGTCTCGTGCAAGTTAAAATCTTTGATTTACCAGGTCAAGTAAAGGTTGCGAAATCAAATATTGAGAAAATAGACGCCATAAAAGACCGCGTAACCTTTCAGGAAATTGATATGTTAAATCAATCCTCCGTTATTCCAGCAGGTGCAGATGTTTATTGGATGAGTCAATTCTTAGATTGTTTCAGTGAACATGAAATAGAGTCTATCTTACTTAAAATTAAAGAAAATGCATCTGAAAATGCTACGATATTTATAATGGAGACATTCTTAGATGATCAAGTATTTCCCGCAGCTAAATTAAGTCTTGCAGCTACTTCCCTGTATTTTACAGCTATGGCAAATGGAAATAGTAGAATGTATTCTTCTAGAACCTTGAAATACATCATAGAAAAAGCAGGACTCAAATGCGTTAAAGAGCATGATTTGCATCAAGATAGTTTTCATACAATTTTAGAAGTAAAACTGAATTAATTTGTTAATAAATGAGTATAGGTAAAGTTGATTTAAGAGATGTTGAAAATATAGCTTTAAATCTAGAGAAGTTAGCGTTAAATGATCAATTAAAAAATCAGATTAATAAATCTTTTTCATTTTTAAAGGATTTTTCTAGTGATAAGATTATTTATGGAATTAACACGGGTTTTGGCCCAATGGCTCAGTTCAAAATTGATGATGATAAATTAAACCAACTTCAATATAATTTAATTAGAAGTCACTCTTCTGGATTAGGTAAACCAATTGATGACGAAAGTGTAAGAGCAGTTCTAGTAGCAAGAATTAATAATTTCATTCAAGGAAACTCTGGAATCAGTTATGGTGCAATTGAACAATTAACGGAATTTCTTAACAATGAAATTTATCCAGAAATTTTTGAGCATGGTGGGGTAGGAGCAAGCGGGGATTTGGTTCAATTAGCGCATTTAGCATTGAATTTAATTGGAGAGGGTTATGTTCGCTATAAGGGTGTTCGAAGACCTACCATAGATGTTCTTAATGAATTGTCTATTAAACCTCTAAAGATTCAATTGCGAGATGGTTTGGGACTAATGAATGGCACCTCTTGTATGACGGGAATTGGAGCTATTAATTTAATCTACTCCTATCGATTGTTAAACTGGGGAATTATTGCATCAGCCATAATTAATGAAATTGTTGAGGCTTATGACGATTCTTTTTCAGAAGGATTAAATAAGGTAAAGCACCACCCTGGACAAATGTATGTTGCTAAGGAAATGCGTACTTTATTGTCGGCAAGTAAGTTAATCAAAAATAGAGAAGAATTATTTTTAGACAATGATGTGCTTAAACAAGTCAAATTTCAAAAGAAAATTCAAGAATATTATTCCATTAGATGCGTCCCTCAAATTTTGGGTCCAGTAAAAGAGACTTTAGATTTCGCTAAAAATGTTATTGAAAATGAAATGAATTCATCTAATGATAATCCAATTATTAGTGTTGAAGATCAAAATGTTTACCATGGCGGAAACTTTCATGGCGATTATGTTTCATTAGAAATGGATAAAGTTAAATTGGTAGTTACCAAAATGACAATGTTGGCTGAACGACAATTAAACTTCCTACTCAATAACAATTTAAATGATCAATTCCCGGCATTCTTGAATCAAGGAGTCTTAGGATTAAATTTTGGAATTCAAGGAATGCAATTTACAGCAACATCTACCACTGCTGAAAGTCAAATGCTGTCCAACTCCATGTATGTGCATAGTATACCCAACAACAATGATAATCAAGATATCGTAAGTATGGGAACAAATAGTGCAATTATTACAAAAAAAGTTATTGATAATGGTTTTCAAGTTATGGCGATTCATATGATTGCCGTATGTCAAGCCATTGATTTATTGAGTGAAGATCAAAAAGCAAGACTTTCTCCAAAAACTAAGGAAATTTTCACTACAATTAGAAAAGTAATGCCAAGTATTGAAGAAGATATTGCGCAATTTGAAAATATTCGTAATATTATTAAATTATTAACTAATACTGCAACGAAACTATGAAATGCGCATTAATTACAGGTGCTTCAAGGGGGATTGGTAAGGCAATTGCATTGCAGTTATCGGCCGATTTAAAGTTACATATTCTTATCAATTACGCTTCTAATAAGGAAGCTGCTTTGGAAACAAAGTTAGCGATTGAAAGTCAAGGAGGTAGTGCAGAATTATTGCCATTTGATGTTAAAAATAGTGAAGAAGTGAATCTTGCGATTGAAACTTGGTTTGCTGATAATGCAGATAAAAACATAGAGGTTTTGGTGAATAATGCCGGAATTACAAGAGATAATTTATTCCCTTGGATTAGTGAAAAAGATTGGGACGATGTATTCAATACTTCCGTTAAAGGAATGTATAATTGTACCCATGCGGTAATTTCAAAAATGTTGAGAAAGCGTTCTGGAAGAATTATAAATATTGCTTCATTAAGTGGTTTGAAAGGGGTTCCTGGTCAAACAAATTATTCAGCAGCAAAAGGTGCAATGATCGCTGCTACTAAAGCATTGTCTCATGAAATAGCGAAAAGAAATATCACCGTTAATGCGATAGCACCTGGTTTTATTATTTCTGATATGACTAAAGATTTTGATGAATCGGAGATGAAAAAAATGGTGCCAGCAAATCGCTTTGGAAAAGCCGAAGAGGTCGCGCATTTAGCAAGTTTTTTGGCTTCAGATAAAGCAGCTTATATTACTGGAGAAGTAATTAATATTAATGGCGGAATTTATTCATGATATATGGAACATAGGGTCGTAATAACTGGCATTGGTATCTATTCTTGCATCGGAGAAAATTTAAATGAAGTTTTAGACGCTCTTATGAAAGGGAATAGTGGTATTATTTATGATCCAATGAGAAAAGAATTTGGATATAGATCGAGTTTAACAGGATTTGTAAAAGATCCTGATTTAAAACCATTTCTTTCTCGTAGAGAACGCATGGGTATGCATCAGCCAGCAATGTTTGCCTATATGTCAACCAAAGAGGCGCTTGAAAATTCAAATTTGGATGTAGATTATCTGGAGAAAAATGAAACCGGAATCATCTTTGGAAATGATTCTACTGCTGGAGCAGTTATTGAAACAATCGATAAAGTAAGAGAAAAAAAAGATACAACCTTGATTGGAAGTGGTGATATTTTTCAAAATATGAATTGCACAATCAACATGAATCTATCTACAATTTATAAATTAAAAGGAATAAATATCACTTTGTCAGCTGCATGTGCTTCTGGATCTCATTCAATAGGAATGGGTTATCTGCTCATAAAACAAGGTCTACAAGAAAGAGTGATTTGCGGTGGAGCCCAAGAAATAAACATTTTTGCAATGGGCAGTTTTGATGGATTAGGAGCGTTTTCCATGAATCAAGATCAACCTCAAAAAGCGAGTCGTCCTTTTGATCGTGATCGCGATGGATTGGTACCCTCCGGAGGAGCAGCAACAGTAATTATTGAGTCATTAGAGTCAGCCTTAAAACGCAATGCGCCTATCTATGGTGAAATTGTAGGTTATGGCTTCTCTTCCAATGGAGACCATATTTCAAATCCAAATTTTGATGGACAGTTTAGATCTTTGAATATGTCCTTAAAACATGCAGGAATAAATCCTTCAGAAATTGATTATATCAATGCTCATGCTACATCAACTATAGTAGGTGATAAAACAGAAGCACAGGTTATCGCTGATGTATTTGGCTCGAAAGTCCCTGTTAGTTCGACCAAAGGAATGACAGGACATGAATGCTGGATGGCAGGAGCAAGTGAAATAGTTTATTCGTTATTGATGATGAAAAATGATTTTATTGCCCCAAATATTAACTTTGAAAATCCGGACGAAGATTCTCGAAAAATAAATGTAGTTCCTCAGTTTAATGAAAAAAAGATTGATTGTTTTCTTTCCAATTCATTTGGTTTTGGAGGAACTAATTCTTCGTTGATAATAAAAAAATATAAACCTTAATTACCCTATGAAAATGGAGAGATCAGAGATTATAAGTGTTACTAAAAAGTTCCTTTCAGAAGAATTTGAAGTAGATATTGAAACCATTGAAGATGATGGAAATTTGAGAGATACACTTGATTTAGATAGTCTTGATTATGTTGATTTAGTAGTCTTGATTGAAGAAAATTTAGGATTTAAACCGACAGCTGAAGATTTCAAAACCGTTGCAACCTTTAACGATTTTTACAACCTAGTGGAACAAAAATTAATGAATGTCTAAAACCGTAAATCAAAAGTGGGATGGTAAAACAAAAGGTTCCCTTTTAGGTTATAAATTTTTTGTTTTTTGTATAAATTTTTTAGGAATTAGGATTTCATATTTCTTTTGTATTTGGGTGGCAACTTATTTTGTCCTTTTTTCAAGGAAAAATAGAAATGCATTAATTAAGTTTTATCAAACTGGTTTTGAATTGTCAAAGGGAAAGGCAATAATTAATACCATTAAAAACTTCAATATTTTTGGTAGAGTTCTTATCGATCGAATAGCTTTAAAAACTAAAAAGCATATTCATTACTCCCATAATTTCGAAAATGAACAGGCATTGAAGGATATGTACGATTTGGGAAAAGGAAGTTTTTTGTTTTCAGGGCATGTGGGTAATTGGGAAAATGCGGGTAATTTAATTGGCGAAAGAATCACTTCTAAAATTAATATTCTTATGCTAGATGCTGAGGTAGAAAAAATAAAATCTTATCTTTCTAAATCTACAGATGTTAACCATTATAATTTAATTCCTTTAAAAAATGATATGTCGCATTTAGTGTTAATTCATCAAGCATTGAAAAGAAACGAAATCATTGCACTCCATGCTGATAGACTGCTGCATGATCAAAAATATTTCAGTATGAAATTTTTAAAAGGAATTGCAAAATTTCCGGCAGGACCTTTTATTATGGCATACAAATTTAAAGTCCCTATAAGTTTTGTTTTTGCAGTAAAAGGACAAGGAACTCATTATAATTTAAGTGCAACAACACCACATTTGGATTACAATTCACCAGAAGAAATAGCAGAGTCTTATGTGTTAAAACTAGAAGAAATGGTGACTTCTAATCCAACACAATGGTTTAATTTTTATGATTATTATGCTAGTTGAAAAGGAAAATATTAAAAAATATATTCCCCAAAGGGAACCGTTTATCATGATTGACTCTTTACTCAAAGCGGACGAAAAAGGGTTTTTAAGTTCTTTTAAAGTGGAAAATGATAATATATTTATTCAGAATAATATTTTATCTGAGGCTGCAATTGTTGAAAATATTGCACAAACATGTGCCGCAGGTTTTGGTTATTTAAGTAGTTTAGAAGTTGATAGTGAACCTCGTCTAGGATTTATAGGGGCAATTACAAAATTGGAAGTTTTCAATGAAGTGGCCACTAATGCCTTGATAGAAACACAGGTTCAAATTGTGAATACATTTGAAAATATTCATCTAATAGAAGGGGTAGCTCGAAATGCAACTCAAGATTTGATAAAATGTCAAATGAAAATTGTGCTCGGATGAAAGAATTAGAAACTTCAATAAATATTGATGTAAGGTTCAGCGAAACTGATGCAATGGGTGTCGTATGGCATGGTAATTATTTGAAATATTTCGAAGACGGTAGAGAAAGTTTTGGCATCAAATATGGAGTTGAATACCTAGATATATATAAAGAAGGTTACTTTACTCCAATTGTAAAATCTGAAATTAATCATAAATCCACTATTAATTACGGCGAAAAGGTTCAAGTAAGGGTCATTTTGGAAAAACATTATGCTGCAAAAATTATTTTTCGATATGAAGTTTTTAATCTAACAACAAACAAAATTGCTGCAACAGGCAAAACAATTCAGATATTCATGAATGTCATTGATCGAACCTTAGAATTAATTAAACCTAAATTCTATGAAATTTGGGAAAACAAGCAAAACTGGAAGGAAGTTTGAAATGTTATTTGAAATATGGAGCATTAATAAGCCCGCTTGGTCAAAATGTTCAAGATCATTACACTGCTTTTTGTGATAATAAATCAGGAATAAATCAAGAATTAGGCACTGGATTTAATTCTGAAGATCTTTTTCTTTCTAAGATCAAACACCTAAAAAATTCGCGCTATAATTCCTTGTTAGAATTAGCCTGTAAAAAAATTGTAGAAGCTTATTCAAGTTCATTTTTGCAAAGTGAAAAAACTGGGATTATTGTAAGTACAACAAAAGCAAATTTAGAAGTTTTGCCTTCGGATACTTTTGCATCAACAATAAGTATTATCAAGAATATTTTAAATCCTTATCATGAACCCATAATTATTTCTAATGCTTGTATTTCAGGTGTAATTGCCATTAATACTGCAGCTGATTATATTCGGTCAAGTAAATTTGATCAAGTTATTATTATTGGAATTGATGTATTGTCAGATTTTATTGTCTATGGTTTTCAAAGTTTATTCGCCCTTAGCAATGAAGCCTGTAGACCCTTTGATAAAAATAGAAAAGGTATCACTTTAGGCGAGGCGTGTGGTATTTTAATAATGAAAAATACATTGGATGATGATTTTAGCGTGGAGTATTTAGCTGGTGCAACATCTAATGACGCGAATCATATTTCTGGTCCTTCAAGATCTGGTGAAGGTTTATTTCGAGCTGTAACTAAAGCAATTGAAAGATCCGGTGTTTCTAAAAAAGAGATAGATTTTATCTCTTCCCATGGCACTGCTACTTTATATAATGATGAAATGGAATCTGTTGCTCTTCATCGTCTCGAACTAAACCACATTCCAACCAATAGTTTTAAAGGTTATTTTGGGCATACATTAGGAGCAGCTGGTATAATAGAAACAATTATGTGTATGGTTTCAATGGAAAAAAGTGTTTTATTTAAAAGTATTGGATTTTCAGAAGTCGGAACCACTGAAACTCTAAATATTGTTTCTGAAAACTCAAATGTTGATCTTGAAATTGTTTTGAAAACAGCTTCAGGTTTTGGAGGTGGGAATGCTGCATTGTTATTAAAACAAGTGAAATGAAAATTATTAGCCACAGTTACCTTAATAGATTCGGTGCTTTTGTCAATGGTGATTTAATTTTGTCTGGACAAGAAGATAATTTTTTAAAACAATATTTTGTGCAACTTGAAATTGATTATCCTAAATTTTATAAAATGGATTCACTTTCAAAAAGTGCTTTCTTAGGAGATTTTCTATTGAAAAATACACTTCAAAATATGGTTAATATTGATGAAAAATTACAATTGATTTTTGCTAATTCAACTTCAAGTCAACAAACTGACTTGAAATTTATAGAGTCATATACCTTCAAGAAAAATCCCAGTCCGTCATTATTTGTGTATACCTTGCCCAATATCTTGGCAGGAGAAATAGCTATAAAACACAAATGGTATGGTGAAAATATATTTTTTATTTTAACTAAATTTGATTCAAAATTTTTTATTGATCAAATTGAAATGTCATTTTTACGCGGAAATGAATATTGTATGTGTGGGTGGATTGAAATGAATGGATTAGAGGAAGAAGAATGTTTTATGTTTGTTGTTTCCAAAACTGTTCATTGGGTTGAAAATCAAGAAGCGTCAAATGAATTAAATCAAATACTTAATAATTATAGGAATAATGGAATTAAAAGAACAATTAAAAGCTCAAATAATTGAGCAGTTAAATCTAGAAGATTTAACAACTGCAGACATTAAAAATGATGCTCCCTTATTTGGTGATGAAGGCTTAGGACTTGATTCGATTGATGCTTTAGAGTTTATTGTATTACTGGATAGTGAATACAGCATCAAAATTGATGATCCTTCATTAGCAAGAGAGATTTTTTATTCGATTGATTCGATGGCAGATTTTATTGAAAGTAATAAATAATAGTAATGGACATTTTTATCACTGGATATGGGGTGATTTCTGCGATAGGTAACAATGTCGAAGAAAATCTTAATAATTTAATTCAGGAAAAAACTGCTATAAAACAAGGGTTAAGAAATTTTTCTTCAAAATTTAAAGTAGGCGAAATTCCATATACAAATGAAGAACTTAGATCAGAGTTCAATTTAAAAACAGAAGGTTCTAGAACTGCATTATTAGGAATGGTAGCAGCCAAAGAAGCTTTTCTTAATCATGAGCTTTTTGATCATGTTAAAACAGGATTAATATCAGGAACTTCCGTTGGCGGAATGGATACCACTGAAGAAGAATATAAAAAATATTTGAAAGGAGACCGCGTTAATTATAAAAATTATTTTAATCACCCTAGTGGTACAACCTCTGCTCAGATTGCCTCTGAATTAGGTATTTCTGGTTTTGTAAATACCATCTCCACGGCTTGTTCATCTGCAGCTAATGCCATAATGATGGGAGCGCGATTAATTCGCTCAGGCTATTTAGATCGAGTTATTGTTGGTGGGACAGACAGTTTAACACAATTCACAATTTTTGGATTCCGATCTCTCATGATATTTGATGATGAATGGTGTAAGCCTTTTGATAATTCAAGGAAAGGATTGAATCTTGGTGAAGGAGCAGGCTATATTGTTTTGGAGTCTCAAAAATCTATACAAACCACTGGTAAAATTGCTTTAGCAAAATTAACGGGCTGGAGTAATGCTTCAGATGCTTTTCATCAAACAGCCTCTTCGCCGGATGGAGATGGAGCGGTTTTATCAATGAATCAAGCGCTGCAAGTTGCAGGCTTGAAACCAAATGATATAAATTATGTAAATGCCCATGGAACAGCTACTCCTAACAACGATTTGTCAGAATCAAAAGCGCTAATTAAGATTTTTAACGGTAAAGTACCTCCCTTCAGTTCAACAAAATCATACACCGGTCATACCTTAGCCGCAAGTGGAGGCATTGAATCGGTCTATGCGGTATTAAGTATTCAAAATAAAATATTATTCCCTAATTTAAATCATACTGCTCCTATTGAAGAAACTGGCTTGATTCCAATAAAAAGAATTGAAAAAAATATGGAGGTAAATCATGTATTATCAAATTCTTTTGGCTTTGGAGGTAATAATTCAACTTTGATTTTTTCAAAAAAATAGAAATGTATTATATCCATAAAGTAGCATCTATTACTCATCAGAATTCATTCTTGCAAAATGATATCAATGCATTATTAGTTGAAATTACGGAAGGTTCTGTTTTGTTTGCCCCGGATTACAAAAAATATGTACTTCCATCCTCCTTGAGGAGATTGAGCCCAATATTACGCATGGCTGTCGCAGTAGCTAAAGAATGTCAAGAAGCGATAAACACCCCTTTTGAAGCAATTTCTATTGGAACTGCTTTGGGCTGCCTTACAGATACTGAGAAATTTTTAAATGTAGTAAACACTGTTGAAGGTGATATTCTTTCTCCTACTTCGTTTATTCAATCTACCCACAATACAATATCAGGTTTGATTTCTCTCGAATTGAAAAATCATTCCTATAATATGACGCACACACAAAATAATATATCATTTGAAATGGCGCTTATTGATTCGATCTTATGTTGCGATGAAGGTAAATCATTTGTCTTATTAGGTGCAGCTGACGAAGGAATTGAGTTTTTAAATAAATTAAAACCCATAGTTATTTCAAAAGATGCTTTTGTTACATCTGGAGCAACATTTTTCGCTCTTTCAAAAATTAAGTCTAACGCTGAAATTGGAATTGTTGCTTGTCAGGCTAAATTGAATAAAGTGTCAATTGATTCTGAAATAAATAGTTTTTTAGGAAATTTACAAATAGATTCTGCTGCAATTGATATAGTTTATAGTAATTGTCTTACGGAACATTTTCCTTCTGAAAAAATGATTCATTATGAAAAGTTTTCAGGATTGTATTTTACTTCGAATGCTTTCGGTGTCCATATGGCACATGATTGGCTCATAGAACAATCAAAAAAATATGCTTTGGTTGTTAATTCTAGTTGTGAGGGTGGTATAGGTTTGATTTTATTGAGAAATGACAAAGCACAAGATTAATATTGTTTTATTTATTTTTAATTTGTTCCTGTTTTCAGGGTTGTTTTGGTATAGTGCAAGATTATGGATGATATTATTGCTGGTTTTCCTATTTTTCTTTTTGATTCTCAGTTGTGGTGTACTTTTTATGTCATTTAATTATTTTGTAAAATCAAAGAATTCAATTGAAAAACCATTTGTTTTATTGACTTTTGACGATGGACCAGATCGAAATACTACTCCAATTATTTTGGATGTACTTAAAGATTTTAATGTTACTGCCATTTTTTTTGTAATAGGTATAAAAGCAAAAAAAGAACAACATTTAATTAAAAGAATCATTGAAGAAGGTCATTTTATTGGCAATCATACTGCTTCGCACCCTCCTTTATTCGCCTTGTTAAGTGCTGCGAAAGTGGAAAAAGAAATTAACGAATTAACAGCGTTTTTTACAACATTAGAAATGGAATCAAATCTATTTAGACCACCAATTGGATATACCAATCCAATCATTTCAAGGGTTGTGAATAAATTAAATTTGAATTTAATAGGTTGGAACAAGCGTTCCTATGATACCGTTATTCGTAATCCAAAAGTTCTTTCTAATAGACTTGTTTCTCTATCAAAACCGGGTAGTATTATCTTATTACATGATAATTTAAAACAAACAGCTCTAGCTTTGAAGCCTTTTCTAGAATTGTCGAGTCAAAAAGGCATTACCTTTGCTAATAAAGAACAAATAAATTTGTATTTGAATGAAAAAAATATGTAATACTCTATTTTTCATCTTTTTCTGCTTAAATTCTTTTAGTCAGGATTTTAAGAAAATGACCGATTTCTCAAAATGCAAGTTAAGTATTCAGAAACAACAGAAATCAACCAAATCATTAATGGCAGATTTTAAAGAAACTGTTTATTCTGAAATGTTTAATGATAAACAAATTGCTACAGGAAAGCTATATTATAAGCAAACTCAAAAAATAAGATGGGAACATCAAAGTCCCATTAAAAAGATTTTATTGATTGATGGAAATAAAATAAAATATAGTGAAAAAGGAAAAGAAATAAAAGACCCATCAACCAAGTTGATTGTCAAGAAAATACAAAATTTAATGGTAAAAATGTTATCTGGCACTTTCTTGGAAGATAAAGATTTTATCATTTCTTATTATGAAAATACTTCTCAGTACAAATTAGTTTTAAAACCTCAATCTGTTAGGATGTCAAAATATATTGAACAAGTTGTTTTGATTTTTGATAAAAAATATTTGCAACTCAAAGAAATGAGTTTAGTTGAATCTGAAAAAGAGAAAATAATATTTTCATTTAGTAATGTTCAATTAAATGAATTAATAAATGATTTAAAATTTAGTAATTTCTGATGATGTTAAAAGATGATTTTTATTCCATTGTAGCTATTGAATGCAATGAGACCAAGATACACGCAACTATAAAAATAGAGGCTGATCATGTGATTTTTGCGGGTCATTTTCCGGGAAATCCTGTTACTCCAGGAGTAGTGGAAATGGAATTAGTTAAGGAATTAGTTTCTGAATGTTTAAAGAAAAAAATTAAGCTGACAAAGATGTCAAATTGCAAGTTCTTGGCAATCTTAAATCCATTACATTCTTCGTTGGTTAGAATTAATATTGATATTATAGAAAATTACGAAGATAGAATCCGAATTAGTGGACAAATTCTAGATGACCACACTGTATTTATGAAAATAAGTGCAGAGTATATTAATGTTTAATAGGATCTTTTCTAACCAACGACAACAATAAATAGGAAATAATAAAGCCTCCTATAAAGGCAATTATTGACAAAACTGAGGCTCCAATAAAGTATTGCAGGATATTTTTTTGTACTACTTCGCTTGAAAAATCTAATAATTGATTGGTTTCAAAATTTCCGTGAATGAAGATCTGACCTGTAAGTAAACTTAAATAAATAATAAAAGGAATCATAGGAGGAATTGAAATGTTTGCTGACGCAATAAATAAGACCTTATTCATCTTAAATAATACTGCCAAAGGAATTCCAATCAATAGTTGAAACCCCCACAAAGGAATTATTCCCATAAAAAAACCAAATCCGATAGATAGTGCTTTTTTAAAATTAGATTCTTTGGGCTTGATAGCTTCTTGTTTTATGAGTTTTAATGTATCAATAGACAATAATTTTTTAGGATAGAAATAGAGTAGTGCTATTGTTACTAATAAACTATTCAGTACACTAATTCTAAAAAAGTCTCTTCCAGGTCGAAAGTGCGATACGCGTTCCTCGGGATCATATTTAACCCTAATTGATACGGGAACAAATTTTATTTGCCTCCAAGCTAATCGAACAATAATTTCAATTTCAAGTTCAAATTTATTGGTGAATAAATACATGTTTTTGATAGGCGCTAATGGATAGACTCTAAATCCAGTTTGAGTATCTGGTAGGCTTATCCAGGTTTCAATTTTAAACCAAAAATTCGAAAATTTATTGCCGAAAGAGCTTTTTTGTGGAATTCCGTCTTGTTGCATATTTCGAGAACCCATGATTACAGCTCCCTTATTTTCAAAACTTTTTTCTATCAATAATGGAATGTCCTGAGGGTAATGCTGGCCATCTGAATCAATGGTTATTGCATTCTCAAATCCTAATTCAATTGCTTTTTTAAATCCTTTCCGCAAAGCATAACCTTTACCTTTGTTTTCTTTGTAATTAACGAGATGTATTTTATTTTCAAATTCTTTGAGAATTTCATTTGTTGAATCTGTAGATCCATCATTAACAATGATAATTACTTCCTGAGGGACTATTGTCATTATTTCTTGAACAACCCGTCTTAAAGTTTTATCATTGTTGTATGTTGGAATGATAACACACCCTTTAATATCTGAAATTGTCAACATTAATCTTATATTTGAGGTGCAAATTTAATAGGTGCAACGGATTATTGGTAATAAAGTTAATTTACTTCTCGGTAAATTGATTTATTTTTATTTAATTTTCGAAAAATATCACTCATGAAATGTCTTATAATCTATTTATTATTAGCGCTATCATTTTCTAAAGAGGAATATTTTAAAGTTATTTCTTCTAAAGATTTAACTTCTGTTAATGCTATGCTTAAGATACTAGATGCTGAAAAAGAAGGCAGTGATAAAAAAGCTTATAAAGGTGCATTAGTTATGAAGAAAGCCGGATTTCAAAATACTCCGAAGGAAAAACTGGAGATTTTTAAACAAGGTCGCATCCAATTGGAAAATGAAATAGGATTAAATTCTAAGAACACTGAATATCGTTTTTTACGACTTATTATTCAAGAAAATGCTCCAAAAATTTTGAAATATCAAGGCAATATCTCTGAAGATGTGATTTGGATTAAAAAACACTATGCTTCCTTGAATTTAGAAGTTAAAAATGCAATTATTTCTTATTCAAAAACATCTATACACTTGAATCTTTAATTGAATGAAACAAATATTAGTAATATCCTATTCCCAATCAGGTCAGTTATCTGATTTATTATCAAATTTAGTTTCAACAATTAAGGGAGAAATTGAAGTTATTTCTGTTCAACCTAAAACCAAGTTTTCATTTCCATGGATTTCACATGAATTTTTTAATGTTATGCCCGAAACTGTCTTGGAAAAAGAGATAGAATTGAATGAAATTATGTTTAAAAGGGAAAATTATGATTTGATAATATTCGGATATCAACCTTGGTTTTTATCCCCATCATTGCCTGCAACAGCACTTTTGAAAAACGATAAATTTAAAAAAATTATAAATAACACTCCGATAGTAACTGTAATAGGGGCAAGAAACATGTGGTTGAATTCTCAGGAAAGCGTAAAATATCTAATTAAAGATGCAGGTGGTGTTCTAGTTGGCAATATTCCATTTGTAGATCGCAGCCCTAATTTATTGAGTGCAGTATCAATTTTACATTGGATGTTGACGGGAAAAAAAGAAAGAAAATTTGGTATTTTTCCACTTCCTGGAATAAGTAATAAAGATATTCTTGAAGCTTCATTATTTGGCGAAATAATTCAAAAATCACTTGAAAATAATAGCTTGGAGGAACTTCAGAAAGAAGTTCTTTCCTCCAATCGAGTGAACATTAATACTAACATTTTGTTTATTGAAAGTAGAGCGAAAAAGATATTTAAAATTTGGGCAAATCAAATAATTAAAAAAGGATCAACGCCTCGTAAACGAAGGATATGGGTTAATTTGTTCAATTATTATCTACTCATTGCGCTCTTCGTTTTTGCTCCAATAGTTTTACTGGTTTTTAATGTTTTGATTAGACCCTTCACTCAGAATAGAATAACTAAGAATAAAGCGTATTTTTATAGTATAGAATTGATTAAAAAATGAGTTTAAAAGAAGTTTTTATAACTAGAAGTGCAGTTTTTTTTCCTAACAATCCAATTTCAAATGATGAAATGGAAGATTATTTAGGATTAGTTAATGATCATGCCTCAAAATCTAGAAGAATAGTATTACGCAATAACGGAATAAAGAGTCGTTATTATGCAATAACTAAAGATGGAAAATCAACGCATACAAATGCAGAATTGACTTCACTTGCAATAAAGAGTCTATTTAAAAAAGATTCTAATGAAATAAAAGAAATTGATTTGTTAAGTTGTGGAACATCTTCTCCTGATCAATTAATGCCATCACATGGTGTTATGGTTCATGGTTGGCTGCCTGACTCTAATGCAATTGAAGTTGTTTCACCTTCAGGTAACTGTTGCTCCGGAATGCATGCTTTGAAATATAATTTCATGTCCGTACGCACTGGAGCATCAAAAAAAACGGTTTCTACTGGTTCAGAACGCTTATCAAGGGTAATGAGATCAGAGCAGTTTGAATTAGAGGTGCAAAAACAAATTGAATTAGAAAAAGACCCCTATATTGCTTTTGAAAAAGACTTTTTAAGATGGATGCTTTCTGATGGTGCAGCAGCATTTTTAATCGAAGACAAGAAAAATGAGCATGATATTTCATTGAGAATAGATTGGATAGAAGGTTTCTCTTTTGCAAATCAAATGGAGACTTGTATGTATATGGGAGCAGAGAAATCTAACAATGGAACATTGAAAGGTTTTAGTGATTTTTCACCCTCAGAAATAATGGAGAAATCTATTTTTAGTATCAAACAAGATGTCAAACTCTTGGGGGATAATATCGTTAAACTAGGATTTAAAAATTTGGAGATTATTATTAAAAATAAGGGAATTCATGTCAATCAAATAGATCATTTCATCCCTCATATGTCAAGTTATTTTTTTGAAGATAAAATTTATGATGAACTGAAAGCAAATGGTATGGAAATCGTTAAAGAAAAATGGTTTACCAATCTTGATAAATGTGGAAATGTTGGGGCTGCGTCCGTCTATATGATGATTGATGATTTATGGAAAAGCAATAAATTAAAAATTGGCGAAACAATATTGATAGCTGTTCCAGAAAGTGCTAGATTTACATATGTGTTTGCAATGTTTACTGTTTGTTGATGAAAAAATCTGATCTTCCTCAGGATAATAGTGATTTAGTCAATTTCACAAGAGAGGTATGTTATGTTAAAAATGATAATGGTAAATATCAGGCCGAATTGAGTTCAGGTTGGGAGGTTAAAACAGATGCCTTAAATTCTGCATGGAAAGATATTGAAAATAGGATCGAAGAAGCTAAAAGTCTCTTTATTTCGGGTCAATCAAGTCCAATTCATTATTATATGGAATTGAAATTAATGGATTATTCAGTTTTGTCAGGATATACTGGATTTTGGATATGGCAAATTAAAAGGCATAAATCTCCAAAAAATTTCAAAAGACTAAATGTCCGGAAACTGCAAAAGTATGCAGATGCATTCGGAATAACATTGATGGAATTAAAAACACCTGGTTTTTAATGGATAATTTTAAACATATTCAAACGGCTCATTGTGAAAATGGCGTGACAGTGAGTCTACTCCAACATAATGGTGTTGAATTCATAACGGAGCCTTTAGCCTTTGGATTAGGTTCAGGTTTATTTTACATTCATATTCCTTTTATGAAAGTGAATAATGGTCCTGCAATTTCATTTCGAACCATGCCAGGAGCAATTTTTAAAAGAACCTGTAGGTCACTTAATATAAAAGTGGAAAGAAAAAAATTCAAATCTAAGTTAGAAGCTCAATATTTATTAGATGAAAAATTGAATCAAGGGATTCCTGTTGGTTGTCAAGTTGGTGTTTTTCATTTGAATTATTTCCCAAAAACATATCGATTTCATTTTAATGCACACAATCTAATTGTTTTCGGTCAAGAAGATGGTAAATACCTAATAAGTGATCCTGTAATGGAAACTACTACGACACTTTTCCCTGAAGAATTAGAAAAAGTTCGTTTTGCTCAAGGCGCCTTAGCGCCGAAAGGACAAATGTATTTCCCGAAAACGATCGGTGATATTTCTGAAGATTGTTTGAGGAAAGCAATTAATAAAGGGATTAAAAGAAATTGTAGAGATATGTTGCATATACCAGGAGGAGTAGCTGGAGTTAAAGGAATTAATTATACTGCAAATAAAATTAGAGGCTGGAGAGATAAATTAGGAGATCGTCAAGCAGCATTGTATTTAGGTCAAATTGTTCGCATGCAAGAAGAAATTGGAACTGGAGGCGGTGGTTTTCGATTCTTATATGCTGCATTTTTGGATGAGGCAAGTGAAATATTAGGAAATGATAAACTGCTTAATATTTCAGATCAATTAACCAAATCAGGTGATTTGTGGAGGGATTCTGCTTTGCAAATGTCAGGTATTTATAAAGGACGCTTGACTTCTCAAACGGATTATAATGATAGCGCTTCTATTTTAAATGAAATAAGTAATATTGAAAAAGAGGCTTTTAAACAACTTTCTAAAATTGTGATTAAATAAAGATGGAAAGTCCAATCATTACTACAGTTTCCTTATTTAAATACTACGGAAAGGCTGAGAAACCAAGTCTCGACAATATAAATTTAACCATTTTTAAAGGTGAGAAATTTGGAATATTTGGTCCAAATGGCGCTGGAAAAACTACCTTGATTTCTTTGCTCTGTAATATCTTAAAAGCTTCATCAGGTACGATTGAATATTCTTTCGATGATCAAAAGAAAAACATTAAAGAAAAATTGAATCAAGTTGGATTTGTCCCACAAGATTTTGCTTTTTATTCTGAATTGACAGCGAAACAAAATTTATATTATTTTGGTGGAGTTTATGGTATGTCCTCTATAAGTTTAAAAGAACAAACGGTAAATCTTTTGGAAATTTTAGGCTTAACCAGTGTTGCTGATAATAAAGTAAAATCCTTTTCCGGTGGAATGAAAAGGCGTTTAAACCTGGCAATTGGGTTGATTCATTCTCCAGAAATAGTTTTTTTAGATGAACCTACTGTTGGCGTTGATATTCATAGTAAACTTACCATAATAAATTATCTCGAAGAATTAAATAAAAAAGGTACAACGATTATTTATACCTCTCACCATCTGAAAGAAGCGGAAGATTTTTGTTCGCGGGTGGCTTTGATGGACAATGGTAAGGTGATTGCATTAGATTCTGTTTCTGAGTTAATAAAAATAAATAATGCAGCCAATTTAGAAGAACTGATGATAAATTTAACAGGTAAAGAACTTAGGGATTAATGAATAAATTATTTGTATCATTAGTTAAAGAAATTTTATTGCTTTTGAGTGATAAAGTTGGATTATTGTTGATGTTTGTGATGCCTCTATTATTAGTTTTTATCATTACAGTAGTACAAGATAGTGCCTTCAAATTGGTGAATGAAAACAAGATCGAGATGCTGATCGTAAATAAGGATGATGGTAATCTTGGAGATACTCTTATCGATAATCTTATTAAGTCTGGTAGTTTTAATATTGAAATTTCAAACACATTAATGAAATCAGAAATTAAGAAGCAAACATTATATAGAGATAAATTAATTGCAATTCTTATTCCTGAAAATTTTTCAAAAAAAATTGGACAAAATGCTGCGAAAATATCAAATTTAATGCTTACTGAATTTGGTGTTATTGATAGTTCTCAAAGTTTGCAAAGTTCTAAATTAATGAATAATAATAATTTGGACTTTTATTTCGATCCTATTCTTCAAGAAAACTTTAGAATTTCAATATTGTCTGGGATTAATACGGTTCTTATTGGAATTGAAAGTAGAATAATGCTGCAACAATTATTTGCAGATTTAGGGTATGATAATATTCCTAAACACATTCAAAAAGAATTAGGCAAACAAAATATAACTATAAATTCAGTTCCTGCATCAAATGGAACGAGTGAACTAGTTCCAAATTCCTCGCAACATAATGTTCCTGCATGGTCTCTTTTTGCAATGTTCTTCATGGTTATTTCTTTGGGTGGGAATGTTGTAAAAGAAAGATTGTCAGGGAGTTTTGTGCGCTTACAGACTATTCCAAGTGCATTTTTATTAACGATTTGGAGTAAGGTGATTGTATATTTATTCGTTTCCTTAAGTCAATTGACTGTCATGTTCTGTATCGGTATGTTCGTATTTCCGCATTTAGGGTTACCTGACTTAAAGATGCCTTCCAATATTTTAGCACTTTTTGTAATTTCGATTTTATCAGCATATGCTGCAATTAGCTATTCCTTGTTAATTGGTGTATATGCTAAAACACAAGAACAAGCTGGTGGTTTTGGAGCTATATCAATAATTATATTTGCAGCAATTGGTGGTATTTGGGTACCTTCATTTATTATGCCTGAATACATGCAAAATATTGGAATGATTTCTCCTTTACATTGGTGCATAGAAGGGTATTATACACTTTTCTTAAAGAATGGTGAATGGAAAGAATTGTCAGGAACACTAATATATCTTTTAATGTTTATATTTGGATGTCAATTCTTTACATTTATTAAATTAAGAAAACAAAATTATATTTAAGAATAATATGGATAGAGAGGAAGTTAAAAATGATTTTAAAGGTCATTTAATAACATATTTAAATTTGTTGGATATTACTCCAGATAAAATAAAGGACGATGAACCGTTATTTGATGGAGATTTGGGTTTGGATTCGATCGATTCTGTTGAATTAATTGTTTTGTTAGATCGTGAATATGGAATTAAAATTAATAATCCAACAGAGGGTAGACAGATTTTAATTGATGTAAATACAATTGTAGATTACATTCTTTTAAATAGAACTAAATAGCAAAATGCAGAAGGTATTCATCACAGGTATGGGTGCAATATCTTCAATCGGTTCAACGGTTGACGAACATTTGAATTCTTTGAGATCTGGAAAATGCGGCATCCAAACAGCTAAATATTTTCAATCCAAATATGCTCAAAATCTGGTGTTTGGCGAAGTCCCATTTAGTGATGAACAATTAAGACAACGCAATAATGTTGCATCCAAGAAAGACTTTACTAGGACAACAGTTCTTGCACTTAATGCTTTCAATGAAGCCATTATACAGGCTGGTATTTCACTAGAGGTATTAAAATCTGACAAAACAGCTTTCATTTCATCTAGTACTGTTGGCGGAATGTGCTATACAGATGAACTTTATTCAGATGCTAATCTAAAAGATATTCCATCAAATTATGCCAGATCTTATGAAGGCTCAGATCATACCTGGCGCATTACTGAAATGTTTGAGATTGGAGGAATTGTTGATACCATTAATACAGCTTGTTCATCATCGGCTAATGCAATATATCTCGGTGCGCGCTTAATACAAACAGGTAGGGCAGATCGAGTTGTCGTTGGAGGAGCGGATAGTATTGCAAAATATACTGTCAATGGATTCAATTCATTAATGATTCTTAGTGATCAGGCTTGTAGACCATTCGATGAAAATAGAAATGGTCTGAGTTTAGGCGAAGGGGCAGCTTATTTGGTTCTTGAGTCTGAAGATGCAGCAAGAAATAAGTTCAAAATTGCTGAACTTAATGGTTTTGGTAATTCAAATGATGCTTTTCATCCCTCCACCATTTCAGAAAATGCCATTGGACCAATTTTATCAATGGAACTTGCCTTGCAAATGACTGGAATTACACCAGATTTAATAGATTATATCAATGCACATGGAACAGGAACATTAAATAACGATCTTACGGAAACCTTAGCTTTAAATACGGTTTTTGAAAATGTTCCGCCTTACAACTCTACTAAATCATACACGGGTCACACTTTAGCTGCTGCTGGATCTTTAGAATCTATATTGGCCATTTTGAGTTTGAATAATGATGAGCTTTATCAAAGCTTAAGATGCGAATCACCTATTAATACACATCAATCTAGACCAATTTTTGAATTCGTTAAGAAAAATTTAAATTATGTTATGTCAAATTCATTTGGATTTGGTGGTAATTGTACTTCTTTAATATTTTCAAAATGTATTTAAAGGATGTATACTCCATATCACCTCAAGTCACTCATACAGATGAATTTATTAATGGGAATTATAAAATTTATTCAAAAAATATTTTATCTGTAATTGAACCAAGTTATTCAGAAATGATTCCGGCCTCTTTATTGCGAAGAATGGGAAAAGCGGTAAGAATGGGAATAGGAGCGGCTCTTCCCTTAATTGAAAGACATGAAAAATTAAACGGTATTGTGATTGGAACTGCTAATGGAGGTCTTGAAAATTGTATTAATTTCTTAAATCAAATTATAGAATATGATGAAGGGGTATTAACACCTACTCATTTTGTTCAAAGTACTCCTAATGCTCTGGCGGGACAATTAGCATTGATGTCCAAAAATACTGGATATAATGTCACACATGTAAATGGCCCACTAGCTTTTGAAAATGCAATATTGGATGCGATGATGTTTTTGGAGGGTGCGACAAATAAGACTGCCTTATTGCTTGGTGCAGTTGAAGAAATATCAAATTATAATTATAATATAGATTTGATAGCAGGCAGATATAAATCGGATTATATTGACAATAATAAATTAATAACAAGTCAAACAAAAGGTTCTATTTGTGGTGAAGGATCGACTATGTTTATTGTATCAAATGATGCCAATAATGCTCTGGCAAAGCTCATCAATTTAAAGCAAATCAATTATCCAAATGAAATTGATTTGGAGTATTTATTAAATCAATTTCTGTTTGAAAATGATCTTAAAACTGAAGATATTGATTTGCTAATTTTAGGGAATAATGGCGATGTTCAATTTGATTCATGGTATACACTTTTAAAATCATTTTTTTCAAGCAAAAAGGAGTATGTTTATTATAAAAATTTCGTAGGTGAATATCGTACAAGTTCTGCGTTTGCTTTATATTTTGCAACCCAACTTTTAAAGGGCCGAATTCATCATAAAGGCATTGAAGGTGATGTCTCTTCGATTCCAAAGATTATATTGATTTATAATCAATTTGAAGGAATTCATCATAGTTTTATTTTAGTTCAATCTGTAGTATAGTAAATAGAAAAAATTAGATTTTATTGGTGATTACAATACAGTTACAATAATTAATATCACTATGTTTAATTACTATTGTTTTTTCTTGAAAACATTGCCCGGATAAGTGATGATATCATTATATTCTTCGATTTCGTTGGTGATAATAAGGGCATTAGGAGCATTTTCAATAACTTGTACATCGTATAATTCTTGAATATCAGCTGTATAATTAATTTCACCAAGTACAGTATATGTTTTCATGCAAAATAAAATCACACCTGCATTTTTGGAGTTATCTTTTATTGATAAATGATTAAAATCGGTTGATGTTTCTCTAATTTGAGATTTGCCAATAAAAGCAATTTCATGATTGAATGTTAATCCACGAATGAAACAATTGAAATCAAAAACTACTTCTATTTTATTCTCCTTGAGATTCACCTTTATAAGCCGCCCTAACCCTGACTCAAGAAGATAAAGTTCATTTTCATAGTATCTTGGTGAATGAGGCATTGATAATCCAGATAAAATAATATCTCCTGAAGGCACCTCGATGAGCACGCCGGAATTTAATTTATTTTTCCTCCAACCCTGCTTTTCATTATCCTTACTTAAAGCGGTAACATATTTAGGAATACCATCCTGCATAACCATTCCATTCAAATGACAGCGATCTTCTGGGACTAATTCAGAAATATATGGTGGTTTCCATTTTGGCTTAAAACTATGATTAATATCAAATACTGATATACAAGAAAACAAAGTATTGATTCCCCAAATCATTCCATCTCCAAAGGCAATATCATGCACATCCAATGTGCTGGTATGGTAAGTTGCTCTTTGTAAATAGATTGGGTCATATTGATAATGTCCCATATTTACAAATGGTGCTGTTTTTTCGTTCTTGGAGAAGAAACGAAGCTCATCTATACAAGCCACAGCAAGTTTTGTTCCATCAATAGCGATTCCCATTGGCTTTTTTAATGTAATGGGAGTTTGTCTTAATTGTTGGTTTTCAGCACTAATAATGATCAACTTACTGGCTTGATAAGTCGTAAGTAAGATACAAACATTCAATTTTTCTAAAATAAATGGAACGGATTTATTATAGTTTATGTCGAAAGCAGGATTCATAGCAAAAAAAAGCCTCCTTTAACGGAGGCTTTGAGTTTATTTGTAAAATTTATTTCGCTTCTAGTTTCATAATATCACCATCTAATGCAGAAACATCATCGTCTAACCACATTTCTTTATTAGTTAAGCGTTTAATTTCATACATTGTCACATCTCCGTTGGCAGTGAGCATTAAATTTTCTTTATTTGTTGCGAAAGCCCAAGAACCAGCATAAGAATAATTACCACCACTATAAGCAATGGTCTCAATTAAACTTCCTTTTTTATCAAAGTCTAATGTTAATGAATACCCATTTGTCAAAATTTGAGAACCAATAGATTTTACATTCCAAGTACCTACAACTCTGGACTTTTTGGACATTAAAGAAATATTGGGACCATCATCATACTTTCCACAACTAGATGCTGCTAAAACGGTTATTCCTACTGCAGAAATACCACTAATTTTTTTTAATTTACTCATGGTTTTTTTTTTGTTTTGTTTATATGTGCTTTATGATAATAATCTATCCTTTGTCTTAATGTGTAAATATATTATTTAATTTGAAATAATGATGTAATTTATTGATTAAAATGGAAATAATTTTTTCGTATGCTTACGATATTTATTGGATGTGCAAATAGATTCTGTTGTTGAAGAAGTAATATTTGACTCATTTTTTTTGAAAAAATTGGTTCCTATTTTGAAAATTTATACCTTAAATTATAATTTATAAAAATGGCTTTCCAATGAATCAAATAATTCAAAATCTTTTAATAATAGTTTTTTTATTTTTTTATTTATTTTCAAATGCGCAACTCTTATCAGTTTCAACCCCTCAACTGAT